>JAZRME010000140.1:0-3316 GCA_045647325.1 Acutalibacteraceae bacterium
GCTCTTCGGTTCAGCTAACAAAGCATAAGATATTATGTAAACAAAAGCACCTGCAACGCAGGTGCTTTAATTTTGCCTTCAGTTGAAATTTTATCGCTGTTTTTATATTGCTGAAACAAATTTTTCTATTAATTGAATCGTTTTGTTAATCTGCTCTTCGTTTTTGTTAAGAATCAACAACCTGAATGCGCCACCGATACAAAATCTGATGGCAATTTCCTTTTCTTCTGATAAATTTTCATCGATGTAAGCTTCTAATGCTAATTTTTCAACATCATTGATAAAAGCGTCAATGTCGTGCTCATATAGTTTATATATTGCTTTTTCGTTTTTCAAAAAATGAATATGTGTTGCATACACAATGGATTTAATATCTGTTTTGATATCATTGATCTGAGGGCAACTTTTCAGAATGTCTGCTACATATTCAAAACAAACACGTTTTTTTAAAGCATCAATAGTTTCATAATGCGCATAAAAAGTGGTTTTGTTTATCATCGCTTTTTTGCACAGCTCGGTAACTTTGATAGGTTTGTTTCCTATTTTTTTTAAGTGGAGATATGCATTTTTTATTGCCGTTTCTGTTTTTTTGAAGCGCAGATCATTTTTGTTCATACATTTTCCTCATTTTGTTATTTTAAACAACTTTTTTGAATAAGCGTTGGTTGAATAAACACTTTCAATTATTTATAATTATATCAATATTGGAAAAATAGTCAAGGAGAATTATTTGATGGGTAAAAAATGCGATTATTTTTCAAAGGTTAAGACAATCAGACCGATTGACTTCCCTGAAGAAGAAAAAACATGGCTGAGACATTACGGAAATATGCCGGAACATATGTCATATCACGAAGGTTCAATCTATGACCTTTTTAAAGAAATGGCAGATAAGCAGCCGGAAGCTCCTGCGTTGGAATTTTTTAATACCAATTATTCTTTTGGTGAAACAGATAAAAACATAAACATCGTTGCCAATGCTCTTTTGAAAATGGGTGTTGTTGAAGATGAAAGTGTAACTGTTTGTATGCCCAATATACCCGAAGCAATTTTTCTTATTTATGCGATAAATAAGGTCGGTGCTGTTGCAAATATTATTCATCCTCTGAGTGACTTAAAAGAAATAAATAACGCTATTGAGGTTACTGACTCAACACTTATTTTTACAACTGATGCTTCTTACAAAACAGTCAGACAGTCCTGCGCTGAAAAGGTAGTTGTCTGTGATGTAAGTATGAGTATGCCCGTTGTTTTAAAAACTCTTTATAATTTAAAGAGCAGAGAGCAGATGAAATATGGCGCTGATGCTATCAGATGGAAGGATTTTATTGCCGGTTCAAAAGCTGAAGCTCCCACTGTTAAACGTGATAAAAAAGCTGCAGCTGTGTTGATTTACAGCGGCGGAACAACAGGCAAATCAAAAGGCGTTATCCTTTCTAATCTTTGCTTCAATGCTCTTGCAATTCAGTGTTTTGCCGTTTGCCCCGAAGCAAGACCGGGCGCATCTATGATGTCAGCGTTGCCTATCTTTCACGGTTTCGGACTTTGTGTTGCTATTCATGCTCCGATTTGTCTTGGTATGAAATGCATACTTATTCCAAAAATTGATATTAAAAAGCTGAATGAAACCATTAAAAAGAAAAAGCCGACAATTGTTCCTGCAGTTCCCACAATGCTCAAAGCAATAACCAATAATAAAAAATTGGGAAGTACAAGCTTTGAAAGTGTTAAGGTTATTCTCAGCGGCGGTGATTATTTAAGTGATGATCTGCGTGCGAATGTTATTGATTATTTCCGTTCATGCGGTTCAGATGCCCATATCAGAATAGGTTACGGTCTTTCTGAAACAACTGCGTTTTTTACTGCAACAGCCTACGGCTCTGAAAATATTGACAATATCGGTATTCCGAATCCGGATACCTGCATAAGAGTCTGCGATCCTGAAACAGATGAACCCCTTGCTGACGGCGAGATCGGTGAAATCTGTGTGAACGGTCCTACTGTAATGCTCGGTTATGTTAATGACAAAGAAGAAACCGACAAAGTAATCAGAACCCATCCTGACGGTACTCAGTGGCTTCATACAGGTGATTTAGGTTACCTTGAAGACGGTGTTTTACATTTTACATCAAGACTTAAGAGAATGATTATATCTAATGGATATAATATTTATCCAACAGAGCTTGAAAACATTCTTAACAAAAGCAAATATGTTGCTTCAAGTGTTGTTGTTGCTGTAAAAGATAAAGTTCGTGCCGAAGCTCCAAAAGCAGTAATTGTGTTAAAAAACGGTGTCAGCAAAACAGCCGATATTAAAAATGAAATTATAGAGTTCTGTAAAAAGAATATTCCTAAAAATGCACAGTTTAAAGAGATTGAATTTACCGATTCTCTTCCTGTAACAAAAATAGGTAAGATTAACTATCGTAAACTTGAAAAAAAGAAAAATTCAGACTCTGAATAAAAAGAAGCCATCCTCGGTGATGGCTTCTTTTTTGCTGTTATTCATCTGTCTGACTCTTGTAAAACTTAATACTGAATGATATAATAGAAATATAGCAGACATGATGTTGTCTGGTTGTTATAATAAGATTAAAGGGTGATAAAAATGTTTTCAAGAATATGCGCATTGTTAATGTGTGTGGTTTCTTTTTTTACTACTCCGTTTTCACAGATTTCAGCTAAAACTGAGCTTAAAAATGAACTTGAAAAAGGGAATTATGAAAGTCCGTATATTGTAAGACCGCTCAGCGATATAACCGTAAACGGAGTTTCTGTTGACGAATATTGTATTGTT
Source organism: Acutalibacteraceae bacterium (assembly GCA_045647325.1). Classification (GTDB taxonomy): domain Bacteria; phylum Bacillota; class Clostridia; order Oscillospirales; family Acutalibacteraceae; genus CAG-488. The sequence continues at coordinate 2,798 of JAZRME010000140.1, forward strand.
ATTCCTGATTGTGAAGATAACAACATTTATTCTTATGCAGCTGAAACACTTTCAGATGAGTTATATAAGGCTTGTGGCAAAAAAATAACAACAAGCTCTGCTCCTGATACAAAATCTTTTATAATCAATAAAGAGCTTAATGATTCTGCTGTTTTTAATCTCAGGGTTAAAGACGGTAATGTTTACATAACCGGCAGCTCTGTTATCGGAATATCAAGGGGTATAACTGCCTTTGCCGATGAAGTTTTGCTGCGTTGTGAAAATACCTATGATTTCAAAGATGGTTATGAATTCAATAAAACTTTCTCAGATTTTGTTACTTATGAGGATTTTGGCGCTGTTGGTGACGGTAAGACAGATGATTTTGAGGCTATAATAAAAACTCATGAATATGCGAACGCAAATAATTTATCTGTTTTCGCTGATGAGACAGCGACATACTACATCGGCGGAGCAAATAAAACAGCTTATATAAAGACCTGCACCGATTGGTCAACAGCTCATTTTATTATAGATGAT
>JAZRME010000141.1:0-2031 GCA_045647325.1 Acutalibacteraceae bacterium
TGAGGAAGAAGTTCTTTGATATTTTTAATATCACCGTTTATAATATCCACTTTATCTTCCGCATTACTAAGACGTACAGACTCAATAGCCTGACGATATCCGTTGAGCTGAATTTCTATGCCTGTGATGTGCTTTCCCTGTGAATTTCTGCAAAGAAGCATAGGAATAATTCCGCAGCCCGTACCCATATCGCAGACAATGTCGTTTTTATTTGGTGAAGCAAAATCCGCAAGGAGAACGGCATCTGTGCCGAATGTGTGGTCTTCACTCACGGCAACGGTGTAGCCGCCGCCCAGGTGCTCGGTTTTATAGCTTGTCATACAACCTCCGTACAAAGAAAAAGCAGGGCAGAAAATCCGCCCTGCAATATGCTTTATAAGCTCAAATTATGCCTCGTGAGGAGCCTCAACAGGGCAAGCATCTGCACAAGCGCCGCAAGAAATGCAAGCGTCTGCATCGATAACATACTTTCCGTCGCCTTCAGAAATAGCTTCTACAGGACATTCAGCTTCGCAAGCGCCACAAGCGATGCAATCATCAGAAATAACAAATGCCATTGTGTTTTCCTCCTTTTATGAGATTAATCACATTCTATCACATAGTTTTTATTTTTCAATACTTTTTTTAAAATTTCATAAAAAATTTTTTACTTTTTATTGATTTAAAGAAATTAATTGTGTACCGGGATAAAAATGATTAAGAATTTCTTTGTAATCTGAGCCTTGTCGGGCCATATAATCTGCGCCATACTGACTCATACCAACAAAATGACCATGCCCCCGGCATGTGATAATTATATTATTATCTTTGGTTTCTATATCGAAATCAGCGCTTTTTAAACAAAACATTTCTCTGAACTCTGTTCCGCTGACAGTTTCATCCCCTATTTCAACAAACTTCACATACCCGGAATCAAATCTCACAATATTACCCACATTATATTTTTCAAGCCCGTTATCAGAAAGAATTTTATTGAAATCGGCAACAGTCAATTCTGTTTCTGATTTAAAATCAGGAGAAAGTTTATCTCCGTTGCTCGTTACCGCCACCAGATAAGAATACTTTTCTCCCCACACATTTTCAGCGCTTTCGGTAAAACCCGAACAGATATTATGATAAACAGTCATAGCCGGTTTATTCTCGAAAGAAACGTATTGATACAAAACCGAGTCAACTGCTTCAGATACGATTTTTTCATTAGCTTCAAAATTATCTTTCCATTTTTCTTTTCTTTTATCTTGGTTAATATATGACTGATAAATTGAGCTGTCATCTGAAATATCAGCACCGCCAAGTTTATATTCATCACGAACAGAAATATATTTTGCATAGGTGTAACACGCTACAGCCTGAGCTTTGAGCGCCTCTTTATGATAAGAAACAGGCATCTCCCCCGCTACGCTGCCCACAAGATATTCTTTGATATCTACAGTTTTTATAAATCCGTTTTCGGCAGACATAACTTTAATCGTGTTGTCACGGTTTAAACTCAGCTCACTATCGGTGTTTGTATCTTCCGCGCGTTCATACCTCACAGCAATCAATGGCGTGATTATCATCAACACACCTAATATCATTGTTAATGTTATAATTCTTTTCATTTTATCCCTCCTACTTGTCCGTTATATAATATGCTGTAAAAAAGGGAAAATGACAAAAATAAATCCCCGCTCACACGGGGATAAATTTATACATTCGGTGTTGGTAAAAATCTGTTAGCAAAACCTCTGAGATTGCCTTTGAATGTGAGATTAAGCCCTGACATTCTTTTAAAATCACGAGGGAAATATAACGCAGTGTTCTTTTTAATTCTGACTGCATTAGATTTTTTTAAAACATGAGCAACAAAATGGGAGCAGAAAAACTCATTTTTTCTTTGTCTCGGAATAAAAAGCAACCCTGAAATTACGCCTTTTTTGGTATATTTATATATAGGTCTGTTTTTCTTGAATTCATTTATAATTCGCTTAATCTCATCATAAACTTCCTGGGTAACTTCGATTTCATACAATCGGCAAGGAAAAGGCGGAA
>JAZRME010000142.1:0-9283 GCA_045647325.1 Acutalibacteraceae bacterium
GGTTCGAATCCCTTGCTCTCCGCCAAAAATCCGACAAGCTTAGGCTTGTCGGATTTTTTATCCAAGCCGACAGGCTTGGTATATCATCACGCGTAAGTGTGTATATCATCAACATGGCTTAGCCATGTTGTATCTCATCACACCATAGGTGTGTATTCTGTCGGCTTGATGATATGCAAAACTTCGTTTTGGTGATATGCAATTCCGGTGGAATTGATGATATACAATGCTTCGCATTGATTTTATTGTAATTTTGCAGTATAATCATTATAAAGGAGGTATTGATATGACTAAAAATTATCTTCTTGTTTATTCCGAACAATTAGCAACTGATGTTGAGTTGTTGTGTAAAAATATTAAAGCGTCATCAAACACACTTTTTCAGATTTGTAAAAGTTCGAGCAGCGTATATGCAAATATCCGTGAGGCAAATTACGGCCAGAGTAAGGCAGATATGCTTTCAAAATTTGAAATTGCTCTGAAAGAATGTAATGAAACGGAAGGTTGGTTAAAACTTCTTTTTAATACTAATGCTATTGATGAACTTACTTACAAAAAGCATCGAAATCTTTGTGGACGAATCAGAAGGATGCTGATTTCAAGTTGTAAGACATTGAAAGAAAATCTTAATAAAATAAGAGGCTGATGTTATGAAAATGCAACAGTTTATGGAGCAAGTAAGAAATATTGTTGAACAATACGAAAATGAGCTTGCTGAAAAGGGTATTGCTTGTTCTGTTTCAAAAAAATATTTTGAAACAGATGTTTCATCTGTCGCGGTTAACAATACAGATACACTTCATATTTTATATGTTTTTTTAGCTAACAAAAGAGAAAATAAAAACTTCAGACACCAGCGCAATCGTACTCATTGTGCAGTTATTTGTTTTTATCCGACAGACACGCAGTTGCTCAAAAAGAAAGATTGTAAAGAATATGCTTTTGCGATTAGTAAAATTTTTCGCTTTGAGGAAGGCGTAGCCCCTAAAAAGCAGGAATATAATCAAAAAGATATTCTTAAAAAAATAGAGAAAAGAATATTGAGAGTTTTAAAAGCGGCAGAGAAGAAAAATATTGATAAAATTTGTCGCGAGTCTTTTTCAGATAAGGTCAGATATAAGTTCAGTTCAAAATACGCATACAGGTGAGTTTATGGTTTTTCCAAGTGAGGGCAAGAGAATTTCAAAAGAAGATACATATCTTAATTGTGCTGAGGTTTTTGCTTACAGAAGTACTTGTGTTAAGCGAAAATACGGCGCTGTGATAGTCAAGGATGATGCTGTTGTGTCCACAGGATATAATGGCGCACCCAGAGACTTTGATAATTGTTGCGATATGGGAAGCTGTCCGAGAATTGAGCGCGATATGCATCAGGGTGAGGGCTACGGAATCTGTAGGGCTATACATGCCGAAGCAAACGCATTACTCAACTGTTCTCGTCAACAAACTTTGGATGCAGACTTGTATCTGACAGGCATAAATCCCAAAGATAATTCGATTCACAAGGCTAAGCCTTGTCCTGTTTGTGCAAGAATGATTATTCAGGCAGGTATACGCAATGTGTATTTGCGTGTGGGTGATGGTCCGGATAATTACATTGTTATTCCATCAACTGAGCTTGAATGGGTGCAGAATGCAGAATAAAAACGAGCCTTATGGCTCGTTTTTTGTTGCAGGTTCATCATTGACATATAACAGATAATTATATAAAATAAACCTATACTTTTTCAGGGGTGATTTTTTGAATATCAAATTAATAGACTCGCCAAAAATTGTTATGACAAACACAGAAAGCCATCATGCATATTTTGCGTGGCCCACTATTGCAAAGCTTCAGAATGGCAAAATCTGTGTTGGCGCTTCAGGTTACCGTGTTGAGCATATATGTCCTTTCGGCAAGGGTGTTCTTGCTTTCAGCGATGACAATGGTGAAACATATTCAAAGCCTGTGCCTGTTTTTGACACTGTGCTTGATGACAGAGATGTCGGTCTCACCGTGTTTGGCGAAAGCGGCCTGATTGCAACAACTTTTAATAATTCACTTGAATTTCAAAGAGAAAATATGCCTCAGACTCAGGAGTGTTTTGATTATATCAATTCTGTTTCTGCCGAAGATGAGGCGGAGGCACTGGGTATCAGCTTCAGAATAAGCAAAGACTGTGGCGAAACCTTTGGCCCTATATATAAATCTCCTGTTTCCTCACCCCACGGCCCCACTGTGCTTAATGATGGCACTGTTTTGTGGGTTGGCAGAAGACTTGGTATTCACAACCACATCGAGGCCCATGTGATTAACACTGAAACGGGTGAAATGACTCTGCGCGGTGAATTGGGAATTTATAAATATGATGAATTCAAAGATATTTATTTTTATGAACCTAACGCCATTCAGCTCGCTGATGGCAAAATAATCTGTCACCTTCGTGCCGAAAATGAAGACGAATCATTATTTACCCTTTATCAGAGCGTTTCTTATGACAACGGTGTAACATGGAGCAAACCGGTGCAGATTGTCAGAGATGACAGCGGTGCTCCCGGTCACTTGTTTATGCACTCTTCGGGTGTTCTGATTTCCACTTTTTCCCACAGAAACAAACCTTACGGAATCTGGGCGATTTTCAGCGAGGATAACGGCAAAACCTGGAGCGAAGAGAGTGTTCTTTTTGTAGGCAAAGATACCGACGATTTAGGTTATCCGTCAACGATTGAGCTTGATAACGGAGATTTAATTACCGCCTTTTACACAAGAGAAAACGATTATGTACCCGCAGTTATAATGCAGCAAAAATGGTCGTTGAATAAATAATATAAAAATCCGAAACTGTTACCGCTTGGCGACAGTTTCGGATTGTTTTTATATTACTCAGATTTCTGCATAGGTGTGGAAATATTTAGCGGCTTCAGCTCTTGTTACTGCTCCGAAACCATTGTCAGAGAGCACTGTGAACGCAAGAGAAATTGCATCGAAAATTCCGTAGAAGCCTTTGGTGAAACCACCGCTGATAAATGCAACAGCAAGATCAATTGCCTTAGCTTCGCTGTCGCTGTCAGTGGCGTTGTCAGAGCCGTTAATTGCATTCATAGCCTCGTTAAACTGACCTTTGGTGAGAGCGTCATCAGGGCTGAATGTTGTGGGTGATGTGGCGCTCATAATTCCGTTATAAACAACATATTCAATATCGTTATAATATTTGTTGCCGGGCTTCACATCATCAAATCTCTTTGAAATATCAGGGTCGGGGAGTTCCTCGATAATTCTGTTGGCAATAAATGTGTGACCGTCTGCATCAGGGTGGCTGTCAACATAACTTGCGCCATCAGTGTCAACATAAGTGTAGCCGAACTTCTTTGCGCCGTCAATCATCGGTTTGTTGCCGACAGACATAATGAAATCAATTATTGTTGATGAAATTGCTGCGGTTGCTTCGTCCTGCTCCTCAACTGCAACAGGCTCACCGACTACTCCGTCATAGTCATAATATTTACCCTTGATGCTGTTATCGCTCATGCCGACAACCATAAGTGTAACATCAGGGTTAAGGTCGTAAATATCCTGAATCATAATATCCCAGTTGTTATAAAAAGTGCTCAGACCATATTCAAGCGCTGAAGGAATAGTTGAAACAAGATCGGGAAGCGCACCTGCAAGATGGGCGATTTCAACAAGATCACCGATATCGCCAAGGTCGAGCTCGTTGCTTTCAAGAAACTCTGTGATCATTGTCATATATTCATCAGCTACATTCTGCTTTTCAAGCACATCAGCGATTACCCATGTGAGGTATGCGCCCCAGTCGTTACCGCCGACACCGAGAGTGATAAGGTCAGCCTCTGCGATTGCCTGTTTATAGGCGGCTCTCCATTCCTCACTACCTGCGAAACCTACCGCATCAAGCTGAGAGGGGTGGAAAAGATAATCATCTGCGCCGTCAAAATCATCCTCAAGCATATAGCGTATTTCGATTGTTCTGAAACCGGGAGCGGCAAAAGCTGTCATTGATTTGTCGTCAATAATTGCGTTTGCAAGTACATCAGCATAAGAGCCGGGAACTCGGCAATAAGTTGTTTCCTGATGAGCACGGTTAAATTCACGGTCATTTTCACTCATCTGGTCACGGTAACCGCTGGCAACACTGTCACCGAGAAGAACGTAGTTTTTATACTGTCCTTTATGAAGTGAAACAGCATCCTGATTAAGATCAGCTGCAAAGCACACAAACGAGCCTGAAACAACAGCAAGAGTGAGCAAAACAGCGAGAGCTTTTTTAACAAATTTTTTCATTATAATTCCTCCTGAAGTTTATTTTGTTGTTAAAATTTTACCACGCAGAGGGAGAGTTAATGTTCCATAAAAGAAATTGCATCGGATTATTATGATACAAAAATATATTTAGTGAAATATGGGTAATAGTTTGTTCTTTATTTGTTCACACAGGTATGATATAATTGAATATGATATAAGGTGAAGAAGGAGGATAAATATGTTTGAGATCATTTTTGACATTCTTGTAACAGTCGCATTTATCTGGTTGTTTATCAAAGTTATCGGGCTTTTTTTCAAAATAACCTGGGGACTTGCTAAAATTGTAGCCGGTATTCTTCTTGTGTTGGCATTGCCTGCGTTGGTGCTGTGCTTTGTGTTTGCCGGCGGAGCTTTGCTTCTCATTCCCCTCGCCCTTGTTGCGGGTGCATTCGGGTTGGTTAAACTACTGGTTAAATAGAATAGCAAAGAGGTATTTTTATGTGGAAACAAAAACTCGGAATAGGAACTTTTGACGGAATCGGAATCGACAACAGCGAACAAATCAGACTTTTCAAGAAAGCAGGGTTTGATGCTTTCTTCACCGAATGGAAATACGGTTCACCTGTTGCAGAATGGGTAAAAACTGCAAAAGATGAGGGTATGATTTATCAGTCAATTCATGCACCTTTTAACAAAAGTGATGACATGTGGTGTGACGATAATGGGCTTGCCGAAATCGCAGAGAAAGAGCTTCTCGCCTGCCTTGCAGACTGTGAAAGGTATGAAATTCCCATTATGGTTATGCACGCAATAATCGGCTTTGATAATCATAATCCCACCGAAATCGGTATTGAACGATTCGGAAGAATTGTTGACACAGCAGAAAAATCAGGGGTAAAAATAGCCTTTGAAAACACTGAAGGCGAAGAATATTTATTTAAGCTTTTTGATGCTTTCGGAAACAGAAAAAACGTCGGCTTCTGTTGGGACACAGGCCACGAAATGTGCTACAACCATTCACAGGATTTATTGGCTAAATTTGGCGGCAAGCTGATTGCAACCCACCTTAACGACAACCTCGGCATAAAAGATTTCAACGGTGAAATCACCTGGTTTGACGATTTGCATCTGCTTCCCTTTGACGGGATTGCAAACTGGCAAAACATTGCTGACAGACTTGATCGTTGTAATTTTGATGATATTATGACATTCGAGCTGAACTTAAAATCTAAGCCTGACCGCCACGAAAACGATGGTTACGCTGATATGAGTTTTGAAGTTTACCTTGCAGAAGCATTTAAAAGAGCCTGCAGAGTTGCAAGTTTAAGAAAGAAATAAATAAAACGCTGTCGAAGGGAGACTCTCCGTGAGGAAGTAAGTTTCTATCTTAATACAAAATATTCGGACCCCGATTTTTTCGGGGTCCGAACTCATATAAAATATAATTATTTATAAGTAATTGCTTAATCTTTATTTTAGTCTCTAGAAGCGTACAATTCTTGTATAATTTCTTCTAATCGTTCTCTTATATCTTTAGGACACAGTTCATCAATTTCACATTCAATTTTGGTTATGTAACTTGATGTTAAAAAAGAATGCATTATAAACTTACGCGATAACAATTTTGTGGTTTCGATTTCTTTTGAAAAATCAACTCCGTCGCCCTCTGTAAAAGAATAAAAATCGCCAGGCTCAAAACTTAATGCTTGTAATAGTTCACAACCATATTCTACTAATTGTTTTACATCTTTTAAATCTACAACGGAATCATCAGATGCGTTCAACAACCTATGACCAATATAACCATTCCTTATAGAGCTATAGTTATTCCTCAATTCTTCAAATCTTACTTTAAAATCTTTTGATTCGATTGGTAATTGAGTAACGTTGTCTTTTACAAGTTGGCGGTATTCTTCTCTTAAAAACAACCCTATTACTTTATTTTTAAAACTTAATATATTAGTGCTACTATTCCCATGGTCAAAAAAGCACCTATATACCTTTATAATTAAATTTTCAAAAACATTTCTATGCAACATTTTTAGAGTTATAAAGTCGTGATGAATTCCCCAATTTTGCAAATCAGAAGCAGTTTGCAAAAAAGTCATATCATAAATCATAGAACTCAATGTATGGTAAAAAATTTTGTGCTGTTCTTTATAATCTTCAATATGTTGTTCTAAAATAATATCTTTATAATTCATAGGTGTAATTTTTTTAAAGTTTTACTCCCACATCTCTCCGCAACATTCACATTTATAATTTGTTCCTAATTTTGAAGAATGTATCCCCCAAAAAGCAACAGACGCTCTTTTATCCTCCCATTTTGCATATCTTACTTTGTAATGACCGCAATGAGGACAAGGATAAGTACAGTATTTAATTGCCCAAGGCGAGTCGTTTTGTTGACTTGCAATCGCAATTTGACGCTCGCGTTCTATGTGTTCCTGTCTTGTTTTTTCTGCCGCTCTTGCTTGCGCTTGTGCCGCTGCTCGCTTTCTTTGTCTCTCCTCTTCTTCTTTTACATATTGCTCATAATTAGTTTTCGACAAAATATATCGACGATATTCTGGAATAAAAAAACACAAATAGAACGCAAGCGGAACCCCATCAAAAACTGCTAATAATTGAAAATAACCCTTGATTTTATACTCTACCATACCTATGCCCTCACTAAACAATAGAATGGTAAAAATAGCAGTAGCAATCAACAAGTAAATTAATAATCCTTTGGGGAATTTAGGTTTTTCAGGCATTTTTACAGACATACAAATATCTCCTTTATGTAAACTTTATTCATTATAGCACTTTTAGAATAAATTATCAATTCTTTTGGAAAAGAATAAAAGTCATGAACTACTCGACACTTTCAACTTGAAAGTGTCATAGTGGGTTACGCACTTTCAAAAGGTGCGTAACGAGAGTACATACTTTAAAATTAACCTATCTCAAAACTAAGAATAAGTGATATTGTGAGACAGGTCTCACAGTTTTATTTTGCCTATCGGCAAAGTGATATTGAAACCTGCAGTTTCAGTGATATTATATTCGCCTCCCAAACTGTCCGAAGGACAATATCACGATGCGAAGCATCATATCACTGCGAAGCAATATCACTCGCCGAAAGGCGAATATAACTGAGGCACCTTCCTTACGGAGGGTGCCCCAACGACAGCGTTTTGTTTTATATAATACCGTAAAAATGGATTATGTTCATATCCTCAGGCATATACAGGCCATGACTTCCGCAACCACCGTCAATTTCATGGCATCCGTGGTCAGGCGCAAAGGCTATAAGTGTTTTGTGGCTCTGCCAGTTTTCTTCAACAGCTTTTCTTAACATAGCATAAGCGTTTATATTGTGCTTCAGAGCTTCAATAGATTCTTCGCCTTCGGGAGCGTAGCGATGCATTGTGCCGTCATAGTTGCCGTTATACACGGCGATCAGGTCATATTTATCTTCTTTAATCAGCTCAACAGCTTTTTCGTTAGCTTCATCGGGAGTGTCAACAATGAAATAGTCCATTTCTCTTTCAAGAAATATTTTTGACATACTATCGTTGCCTGTAGAAACGATGCAAGGCTTTTTACCTGCACGGATAAGAGCGTCAAACACACTGTCAGTTTTAACAACAGGTTTAGTGTAAGACTGAATACCGTGAACTTCAGGCTCTGCACCGGTGTACATCGTAGCAAAGCAAACAGGAGTAACCGACGGCATAACTGTTTGTAGCGGAAGCGCAATATCACTGCCGAGCATAACGGGGGTAAAAAGATCGGTGTATTTTTCAAAAAGCCAGAGGGCAACTGCATCAGGGTTATACATAACAACACGGTCAACACCCTTGCCGTCTGTCAGTTTTGTGATCACATCTATGGGCTTGTCTGCCATATCAGGTTTTTCTACCCCTAAAGCGTTACACACAGAAGCGGCAACACCTGTTAATTTAATCGGACAAAAAACATCTTGCATTATTATCACCTCAAAAGAATTATACTCTCCTTTTGACTAAATTACAATGATATTATATAATATATCAAAGGAGTGATTTTATGAGCGTTAAATTAGGAAAATACCGCCACTTCAAAGGCAACGAATATGAAGTTATTCACATCGCAAAGCATTCGGAAACTCTTGAAAATATGATTGTGTACCGTGCCCTTTACGGAAAAAAAGATGTCTGGGTGCGCCCCGAATCAATGTGGGATGAAACCGTAGAAAGAGACGGACAAATCTTTAAAAGATTCACTTATATAGAAGAAGCCGACTGATTGCAGTCGGCTTTTGGTTTAATATAAAGTTTTGGAAAGAACAAAACAAGTCCACAGAGCGATTACAAAAACACCCTCTGCAGGAATTGCAAGTTTGGTGTAGGGGCATTTCCAACCCTTGTCAACACAGAGAAAAATTGACCGGGTAACAAACACCGTTGTTGCAAAAAACAAACCGCCGACAAGGGAATAAACAGGTGTGCCGAGGGCGATTGTCAAATAAAGAAGAAAAGCACCTAATGCAAATGAAATTCCGCCATAGTAAACACGGATTTCGGTTTTACCTGCATTATCAACAGGTTTCACGGCAAAGCTTTCGGCGTTTTTAACAGGGTTTGTGATAAATACAACTGCCATACCAAAAAAGTAAAGCACAAGACCGATCACTGCAACCGCAGCGGGAACGTTTGTGAAAAATAATTCTTTAATCATAACTCTACCACCTTTGCAAGACCGCCTTCGCTTGTTTCACGATATTCACGAGAAATAGCATGGCCCGTCTGTTTCATTGTTTCAATAACGCTGTCGAGCGTGATTTTTCTTGAATCACTCAAAAAGTTTGCAAGGTTAACGGCATTGATTGCTCTCATTGCCGCAACGGCATTTCTTTCAATACACGGAATCTGAACAAGACCGCAAACAGGGTCGCAGGTGAGGCCGAGGTGATGCTCAATTGCGATTTCTGAAGCGTATTCTGTCTGCTCAATGCTCAGGTTAAAGAGTCTGCCAAGCATAGCGGCAGCCATAGCGCAGGCTGTTCCGATCTCA
>JAZRME010000143.1:0-22467 GCA_045647325.1 Acutalibacteraceae bacterium
GCCCGGAACATCAAGCAGAGCTGTGGCTGCGTTGCCATAAACAACCCAGGATGCAAAAAAATACATCACAATTGTTATGACACCTGATGAAATTGATAACAATACTGTAGGAACAGTTATAATTTTTTCATTATTTTTTGAATGTCTGAAATAAAGCACAAACGGAACCGCATTCAGAGCCTTTATAACAAAAGTAAACGGCATCCAATTAAAATAACCAAAAACCATATCAGCGATTGCCCCACCCATCGCAGCGCCCAGAATTCCGTAAGGCCCGGGCAAAAAACTTGTGGCAAGATAAATCATACTGTCGCCTATATGAACATAACCGGCTTCACTGGGCATAGGCAGATGAACCATTGTCAGCGCTGTGATTGCCGCCGTGAAAATTCCCGTCAGGGCAAGATTATAAGTGCTTTTTCTTTTCATATCCCTCTCCTTAAAGCAATTTTAAAAAGGCTTCAAAACAAATTCCGTCTTCACATCTTGTGCATTCGCAGACGGTGGCTGAAATTGAAGCTTCAAGAAATCTTGTTGCTTTGCATACGGCATCATAAACACTCTCACCTTTAACAACAGCGCCGCAAACAACTGACGCAAAAAGATCGCCCGTGCCTGAAAAACTGCCTGTGAATTTTTTAGAAGATACAGTTTCAACCCCTGAATCGGTAATGATGCAGTTTGTCACCATTCCCTCTGTTACAGGAACACTTGTAACAATCACAGTTTTGATACCATTATCAAAAAGAGGTTTTGATTTTTCAAAAAGAACGGCTGTCATATTTTCGCTATAAGCGTTTTTCATAATTTCATCATAATCGCAATCGGTCAACACACAAAACTCTGTAAGGTTTGGGGTAATTATATCTGCCCTCAAAGCAAGACGTTTGACCTCATCACAAAGTTCTTTTGAATAAACAGGATAAATCTGACCGTTATCAGCCATCACCGGATCAACCAGAAGAAGTGTATCATCTTTTTTGAAGGTGTCACAAAATTCCTCAATAATCTTAATTTGTCTGACATCTGAAACAAACCCCGTGAGTATTCCGTCAAAATCAGGGTTAAGGTTTTTCCATTGTTCAATAAAAGAAGGCATATGCTGAGTGAAATCAACGCTGGAATATTCGGAGTAACCCGTCTGGTTGCTTAAAATTGCCGTGGGCAGCGGACAAGACTGAATACCCTGAACATTAAGCACAGGAATCGCCGCTGTCAATGAGCATTTGCCAAAACCTGATAAATCATTTATCACTGCAACTTTTTTCATCACAGTACCCTCTCTTTCTGAAAAGTAACTTTTTATATTGTACTCTTTCAAAACAACAAAATCAAGTCAAAATGCACAAGATTTTGATTTTTTTAAAGTATAGTTTGACTAAAAAAGCTTTAACAAATATTAAAAAAGAGTTAAAAAGCTATCAAGTCTATTGACGAAAAATGGTATTTGTATTATGATTAAGAGGTAGATATTTCACAATCTTCAATCGGAGGATTATTTATGAAAGGTATTATTCTCGCCGGTGGTTCAGGCACCCGTTTGTATCCGTTGACAATGGTTACAAGTAAACAGCTCTTGCCTGTTTATGACAAACCTATGATATATTATCCGTTATCCACCCTTATGCTTGCAGGCATCAGAGAAATTCTTATAATTTCCACACCTGAAGACACTCCTAAATTCCGCAACCTTATGGGTGACGGAAAGCAGTTTGGCCTCAAGCTTTCTTACGCTGTTCAGGAAAGCCCTGACGGACTCGCTCAGGCATTTATCATCGGTGAGGAATTCATTGGTGATGACAGCGTAGCTATGGTGTTGGGTGACAATATTTTTTATGGCAGCGGTTTTGGTCATGTTCTTCGTCAGGCCGGTAAAAATCAAAATATGGCAACAATCTTTGGCTACTATGTTGAGAACCCTCAGGCTTTCGGCGTTATTGAGTTTGATGAAAACGGTGTTCCTGTTTCAATCGAAGAAAAACCCGAAAACCCCAAATCTCATTATGCTGTTACCGGACTTTATTTTTATGACAACAAAGTTGTTGAATATGCAAAAAATCTCAAACCTTCACCCAGAGGCGAACTTGAAATAACCGACATCAATAAGATTTATCTTGAAAAAGGAAATCTTGATGTAAAGCTTATGGGCAGAGGTTTCGCATGGCTCGACACAGGCACAGTTGACAGCCTCAATGACGCTTCAAACTTTATTAAAACAATTGAAACTCTGCAGGGTATTATAATTTCTTCACCTGAAGAAATCGCTTATAACAACCGTTGGATTTCCAAGAAAAACCTTCTTGAATCTGCAAAAAAATACGGCAAATCAAGCTACGGCAGACACCTTCAGAGTGTTGCTGAAGGCAAAATTATGTATTCCAATGTTCCCGGTCAGAGACCACGTTGGGGCAAGGAATCCCCTGAGGAGAATAAATAATGGACTTTGAAAAAACGCAGATAGACGGTGCGATTGTGCTCATACCCAAGGTTTTTGGTGACAACCGTGGATGGTTTATGGAATCATACTCAAAGCGCACTCTTGAGCAAGTCGGAATTTTTGATGAATTCATTCAGGACAACCGTTCTTTTTCAGCCGAAAAAGGCACCCTGAGAGGGCTTCACTGTCAGACAGAGCCGATGGCTCAATCAAAGCTTATCACCTGCCTCAAGGGTGAAATTCTTGACATAGCCGTTGACATCCGTAAAGGTTCACCCACTTATATGAAATGGGTAGGGGTTAAGCTCAACGAAGAAAACAAAAAGATGTTTTACATACCGTCAGGCTGTCTTCACGGCTTTGTGACGCTGACTGACAATGTTGAAGTTATGTATAAGGTGAATAACTTTTATTCACCCGAAAACGATCGTAGTGTCCGCTTTGATGACCCTGCAATCGGTGTTGATTGGGGCGTTACTGACCCCATTTTGTCACAAAAAGACCTTAATGCACCATTACTTCATGACAGCGATGTTGATTTTATTTATAAAGGATAATTAATATGAAAGTTCTTGTTACCGGTTATAACGGTCAGCTTGGCTTTGATGTTATCAAAGAGCTTGAAAGCCGCCATATTACCTGCAAAGGTGTTGATATGGCGGATTTTGATATTACAGATGATGAAGCCACAAAAAAATATATAAAAAGCTATGCGCCTGACTGCGTTGTTCACTGCGCTGCTTACACGGCGGTTGATAAAGCAGAGGATGACGAAAGCACCTGCTATAAAGTCAACACTCTCGGAAGTGAAAATATAGCAAAAGTCTGTGGCGAAACGGGCGCAAAAATGGTTTATGTGAGCACCGACTATGTTTATGGTGGCGCAGGTGATAAACCGTTTGAGGTGTCAGACAAAACAAACCCCTGCAACATTTACGGCAAAACGAAGCTGCAGGGTGAAGAAGCTGTGATAAAACACTGCGACAAACATTTTATTGTGCGCACCTCGTGGGTGTTTGGTATCAACGGAGGGAATTTTGTTAAAACAATGCTTCGATTAGGCGACACTCACGCTCAATTGAGCGTTGTTTGTGATCAGATAGGTTCCCCCACCTACACCCCCGATTTATCAAAGCTGATTTGTGATATGCTTGAAACTGAAAAATACGGCATATATCACGCAACTAACGAAAACTATTGCTCTTGGGCAGAGTTTGCTGAAGAAATTATGCGTCAGGGCAAAAAATCTACAACCATCAACCCTGTAACAACAGAGGAATACGGAGCAAAATCACAAAGACCGTTGAACTCACGGCTTTCAAAAAAATGTCTTGATGATGCCGGTTTTAACCGTCTCCCCTCCTGGCAGGATGCACTGAGCAGATTTTTAAATGAAATATAACAAAAAACACCTGATGTTTTAAAAAGCATCAGGTGTTAATTTATTCAGTTAAAATTATTCAGCTGCTTCTTCAGCGGGAGCTTCTTCAACTGCTGCTTCTGCAACAACTTCTTCAGCTTCGGGAAGGAGAGCACGGATTGAAAGGCTTACACGGCTCTTTTCAAAGTCAATAGCTGTGATCTTAGCTGTAACCTTGTCGCCTGCCTTAAGAACATCACCGGGATGTTTGATGTGCTGGTTAGCAATCTGAGAAATATGGATAAGACCATCGATACCGGGGATAACTGTTGCAAATGCGCCAAATGTTGTAAGACCAACGATCTCTGACTCAACAACTGTATCAACGGGATAATCACGACGAAGAATTTCCCAAGGATTGTCTTCTGCCTTTTTGTAGCCGAGAGAAATCTTTTTGTTTTCTTTGTCAAGTGACTTAACATAAACAGAAATTTCCTGACCAACAGCAAGAACATCTGAAGGATGCTTAATGCGTTTCCATGAAAGCTCTGAGATATGTACCATACCATCTACGCCGCCGATGTCAACAAAAGCACCATAGCTTGTAAGTGACTTAACAACACCGTTGTATGTCTGGCCTTCTTCAGCTGCTGCCCAGAAAGCTTCTTCTTTAGCCTTGCGCTCATCTTTAAGAACGGCACGGATTGAACCAACAGCACGTCTGCGCTGACGGTTAACATCAATAACTCTGAACTTAACTTTTGTTTTAAGCATATCTTCAAGAGAATCGCCTCTTGAAGCTGTAGCAAGAGATGCGGGAACGAAAACTCTTACACCGTTAGCAACAACGATGATACCACCTTTGATAACATCAGTAACTGTGCCTTCGAGAATTTCTTCTGCTTCCTGAGCTGCAATCATCTTATCCCAAGCGCCCTGTGCGTCATAACGCTTTTTAGAAAGCATAATTGTGCCTTCCTGGTCATTTGTTTTCATGATGATAAGATTGATTTCATCGCCGACTTTAAGCTCTTTCATAGGATCAGCTGTGGGGTCAGCGCTGTATTCGTCAGCCGGAACATAACCGGTCTGTTTTCTGCCGATGTCAACCTGAATCTCGCTGGGAGAAATAGCTGTTACTATTCCGCAAACCTTCTGGTCTGTGCTCATATTTTTAAGAGACTCTTCCAGTGCTTCGGAAAAATCCATCTCATCGATAGATTTAGCCGGCTGAGCTGCTACCTGCACCTCCTCTGTTTGAGCCTGCACTGCAGTCTCGTTAATTTCTTTTTCCTGTTCGTTTAAAATTTCGGACATGGTTGTTAGTACCTCCTTTATAATACCAGCAGGAGTAGATGCCCCTGCAGTAATACCCACACAATTGAAACTGCTGAAATCATACTGTGACAATTCATCAGCTGTTTCGATAAGATAGGTCGGACAATTAGGTTCGCAAACCGATTTAAGCTTAGCGGTGTTAGAACTCTGACGACCACCGACTATGATCATAGCATCACATTCACCTGAAAGCTGTAACGCCTCAGACTGCCTATCATTAGTCGCATTACATATTGTATCAAAAATAATTGCGTTTGTATAGTGTTTTTTTATTTTTTTTAAGCAGTTTTCCCATTCTTTTATGCTAAAAGTTGTCTGTGCGACAACAATAATTTTCTTTTTTGATAAAATGTCGTTATTCTCGGCATAATTTTCCAATTCAGAAGAGTTTATAAACACAAAAGTTTCACCGTTGCTGTAACTCATTATCCCCTTGTCTTCGGGATGATTTTTGTCACCGGCGATTAAAACAGCTGTGTTTTCGTCTGAATTTTCTTCTACAATTTTATGTATTTTTTTAACAAACGGACAGGTTGCATCACAAAAATTATTACCTGCTTTTTTAATTTTATCTTTTACACAACGCTCCACTCCGTGAGTGCGGATAACAATCGTTGTGTCATTGTCAGCCTCACAGGGGTCATCAATAATGTCAACCCCCTTGCTTTTAAGATCATCTATAACCTGGGGATTGTGAATAATAGGGCCGAGAGTGCAGACCTTTTCACCGTCTGCAACCATTTTATAAAGCATATCCACAGCACGATTTACACCAAAGCAAAAACCTGCTGTTTCGGCAAGTTTAATTTTTTTCATTGCCTTTCTCCCATTGAGTAATAATTTTTTGCATAATATAATCCGCTGCCGCAATATATTCCGCCTTGCCGGGATCTGAGCCGAAACCCAGATCATCATATTTAATCGGCTCACCAAAACGGATAACTATCTTTTTAAAAATCCCTTTTCCTTTTTCAGAATAAATACTGACCGGAACAACCGGGCAACGGCACTCATTGATAATATATGCTACACCCCACTTGGCTTTAGTGGGTCTGCCGTCAACAGTGAAAATACCGCCTTCAGGAAAAATGCCAAGAACTTCACCGTTTTTAATTATTTCAGCGGCAATTTTAAGAGCCTTCCGGTCAAAGCTCCCCCGTTTAACAGGGAAAGCTCCGAAAGCACGAAAAAACCAATTAAAAAACGAAAACCTGAACAGCTCACTTTTAGCCATAAAATGCACATTCTTTTTGCTCCCAAGAGCAATATAAAAAGCATCTAACCAAAAAATGTGATTTGACGCAAGTATAAACCCACCCTTTTCAGGAATATTTTTCGCACCGTAAAACCTGAAGGGGTGTAGAATAAACAAAATCGGAACACTCAAATAAAGAAGCGTTTTTGCAAATAAGTTTTTGCCGTTCACATTATCCCTGCTTTAAAGCTTTTTAGCGATAACAGCAAGAATAGCATCAAGACTTTCGTCAAAAGTAAGAGGGCTTGTGTCGAGAATTTCAGCATCATCAGCAGCCTTAAGAGGCGCAATTTCACGATGAGTATCCTGATAATCACGCTTTATAAGGTCATCAAGAACCTCCTGATATGAAACATCAGAACCTTTGGCAACAAGCTCGTCATAACGGCGCTTTGCCCGTGTTTCAGGTGATGCAGTGAGAAAAATTTTAACCTGAGCATCAGGAAGAACTACTGTTCCGATATCTCTGCCATCCATAAGACAGTTGTTGTTTTTAGCAATTTCTTTTTGCAGATCAAATAAAAACTCACGCACCTTCGGAATAGCTGACACATTGGAGGCGCCCATTGAAGCCTCGGGAGTTCTGATAGCTTCAGAAACATCCTCACCATTGAGATAAACACGCTGACCTTCATCCGTAAAACCTAATCTGATTTCGATATCACCGAGAGTAGAGATGACCTTTTCGGCATCCTTTGTGTCATAACCTTTTCTGATTGAATAAAGACCGACTGTTCTGTAAAGGGCACCTGTATCAACATAGATATAGCCCAATTTTTCAGCAGCCTTTCGTGCAAGTGTGCTTTTACCTGCGCCTGCAGGGCCGTCAATCGCAATATTTACAGACATAATATAACCTCTTTCGTTAAAATAATTCACATATTTTCACCTGCAAGATGGCCTGTTGAAAAAGCAATCTGTAGGTTAAAGCCGCCGGTGTAAGCATCAACATCGATAACCTCACCTGCGAAATAAAGATTTTTAACAAGTTTTGACTCCATTGTTTTAGGATTTATTTCACTCACTTTGACTCCGCCTGAAGTAACAATCGCATCTTTAATAGAACTGAAGTCATTAACAGTGATTTTCATCTCTTTCAAAACGCTGACTAACTTCAAGCGTTGCTCTTTTGTGATCTGATTTATCTTTTCGGTCGGTCTGATACCGCTTAATTTAACCACAACCGGAATCATTTTTCTCGGCAATAAACCACCGAGAGAATTTATAAAGTTTTTGTTATTGTTTTCTGCGAAATCTCTCAGTATGCGGTTATCAAGCTGTTCGGGAGTAAGAGCAGGTTTCATATCGATAAAAATTTCATATCTTCCCTTTTCCATATTTCTCATATGTGAACTTGCGCTCAATATCATCGGGCCTGACACACCGAAATGGGTAAAAAGCATCTCGCCCTGATCTTTATAAATTTCTTTTTTCTTTGCTGTGTCCACAACTTTAATCGCTACATTTTTAAGAGCAAGACCTTGTAAATCGGTGCAAAATCCCTCATGACACACAAGAGAAACAAGGGAAGGCTTCAGCTCTGTTACTGTATGACCTGCCTGACGGGCAAAATCATAGCCGTCACCTGTTGAGCCTGTTACGGGGTATGATTTACCCCCCGTGGCAACAAGCACCTTTTCGGCATAAAAAGTTTCACCGTCTTCTGTTTTAACACCTTTGACACAACCATCTTCAATAATCAGCCCGGTTGCTCTGGCTTTGATTATCTGAGCTCCGTCATCAGTTGCAAAAGCAGTGAGAGCATCAACAACATCAACAGCTTTATCAGACACAGGAAAAACTCTGTTGCCTCTTTCAGTTTTAAGCGCAACACCCATATCTTCAAAAAGCTCCATTGTGTCACGAGGCATAAACGAAGAAAATGCGCTGTAAAGAAACCTGCCGTTAACAGGCACATTTGAAATAAGCTCATCGAGGCTGTCACAATCATTAGTGACATTACATCTGCCCTTGCCTGTTATCATAACTTTTCGGGCAGGTCGGTCATTACGCTCAAGAATCACAACGCTCTTGCCCGACATTGAGGCTACACCTGCCGCCATAAGCCCGGCAGCGCCTCCACCTATTATAATTATATCTGTCATTTTAAAAACTCCCAATAGTAATACACTTCATTTTACAATAACACTCACCAAAATGCAAGTTTTAATTGACTTTGTGTTTTACTTTAGTTATACTTGATATACCAATTGTCAGGAGGATTTATTATGACAAATGCATCAAATTTATTATGGTACAAACATCCTGCCAAAACCTGGGTTCACTCATTACTTTTAGGTAACGGTAAATTGGGTGGCGCATTTTATGGCAGAACAGATATTGAAACTGTTGAGTTAAACCTTGACACCTTGTGGTCAGGCTATCCGGGCAGAGATTCTTATCCCAACAAAAACGCTTATGAAGCTTTCAAAAAAGCTCAGGAGCTTTCTCTTGCAGGTAAAAATTTTGAAGCTCAGGAACTTATTGAAGCCGAAATCGCAGGCGGCGACAGTATGTTTTATATGCAGTTGGGCAAGTTGATTATCTCATCAAAATCAAATCTCAAAGCAAGAAATTACAGAAGACAGCTCGATTTAAAAACAGCTGTTCACACTGTCACTTATGATCTTAAAAAGACAGCTTTCAAAACCGAATCTTTCATCAGCGCACCAAAAGATGTTATGGTTATCAGAACCACCGCTGACGGTAATGAAAAAATTAACCTCAACATCACTATGCAGAATGAGCTTCGCCATGAGGTTTCAACTGACGGTGAATTTCTTCGTCTTGTAGGCACCTGCCCTTCCGAAAACCCTGAAGAAGGCGACTGGTTTACAGACGTTTATCTTGACGGCGACAAAAAAGGTATGGACTTCTGTTGCCTTGTTGCTTTTGATTCTGACGGTAAAATCAAATTCAACAAAAAAAGCGTAAGCGTTGAAGATGCAAGTTATCTTACAATTTATCTTGGCGCAGAAAGCAGCTTTATTGATTGGAAAACTCTTCCCACAAAAGAATATATTGAGCCTTGCGAAAAGAAAGTCAGGGCAGCCAGAGCTGAAGATTATGAATCAATGAAAGCTGAGCATATCGCAGACCATCAGAGCTTTTATAACAGAGTTGAGCTTGACCTTGGCAACGGTCAGAAAGAAGGCGTAACAACCTCAACAAGAATCAGAACGTTTATGCACAAAAAGAACGATATTGAGTTGTATGCTCTTTTGTTCAATTTCGGCAGATACCTTGCTATCGCCGCTTCCCGACCGGGTTCACAGCCGACAAACCTTCAGGGCATCTGGACTTACAGAAAATATTCTCCGTGGAGAGCAAACTACACAGTTAACATCAACACAGAGATGAACTATTGGCCCATTCTTCCATGCGCAATGCCCGAACTTTGTGAGCCGCTTAACACCTTCATTGAGGAGTTAGCTGAAGCAGGTCAGTGGGCAGCAAAAAATATCTACAATGCCCGTGGTTTCACCTGTCATCACAATGTTGACATCTGGCGCCATAACACACCTGTTTCAGGTTGTGCAAGCTGGCTTTTCTGGAATATGTCCGGCGCCTGGTTCACAAGACATCTTTTTGAATATTATGAATACACAGGCGATGTGAATTATCTCAGAGAAAAAGCTTTCCCTGTTATTCTTGAATCAGCAAAATTCTGCCTTGATATTCTTGTTGAAGACAAAGACGGTTATCTTATCGCCTGCCCCTCAACATCACCTGAAAACAAATTTTTTGATAACGACGGCAATATTGTTGCAGTAAGCCAGACAACCACTATGACAATGTCAATTATCAAAGAAAACTTTATGAACGCATTGAGCTGCGCTGAGATTCTCGGAATTGAAAATGATTCTGTAGTTAATGAAATCAAAGAAGCTCTTCCGAAGCTTCTTCCTTTCAGAATCGGTAAAGACGGCAGACTTATGGAGTGGTATGAGGAATATAAAGAGGAAGAAGTCAAGCATCGCCATGTTTCACATCTTTATGCTCTTTATCCTGCAAACCTTATTGATGTTGACCGTGACCCTGAGCTTACAGAAGCTTGCAGAGAAACTCTCAGAGTAAGAGGCGACAGAGGCACCGGCTGGTCACTCGGTTGGAAAATCAATTTCCATGCCCGTCTTCGTGACGGACAAAAAGCATTGAAGCTTGTCAATGATCAGCTTCGTTATATTCCCAATCCTTTAATCCGTGGCAGAGGCGGCACATACCCCAATATGCTTGATGCTCATCCTCCTTTCCAGATTGACGGTAACTTCGGCGCTACAAGCGGTATCGCTCAGATGTTTGTTCAGTCATTCGGCAACCGTTCAATTATTCTTCCCGCATTACCTGACGAATGGAAAAACGGTTCAGTCAAAGGTCTCTGTGTCAAGGGCGGCGCAACTGTTGACATTTATTGGGAAAACAGCAAACTTTCACGCCTTACAGCAAAAGGCACCGGTGAATTTGAGTTTGTATATGGCGACAAGTGTGTCAGCGTTACACTTAATGGTGACGAAAAAGAAATTAAATTTTAAGGAGCTTTTATGTTAGCTGACCTTTATGATTTTGACAAAACAGTTTATCCTGTTGACTCTGCTACTGAATTCTGGTTGTTTTGTCTTAAACGGCATCCGAAGTTGATTTTTCATATTCCTCATCAGATTTTTGCAGCAATTAAATTCTTTTTAAAAAGAATTGACCTGACAAAATTCAAAAGCGAATTTTTTTGCTTTGTCAAATCTGTTGATGCACAAAAAGAAGCTGAACTTTTTTGGGAGAAAAACAGTAACAGAATTTTTTCTTGGTTCAGACCTGAAGATAACGATGTTAAAACTGTTGTCTGCTCAGCATCACCTGAGTTTGAAATAAGCCCCATATTAAAAAAGCTCGGTGTTGATGTTATCATCGGAACGGATATGGATTTTAAAACAGGCAAAATCAACGGCAAAAACTGTAAAGGCGCTGAAAAGGTTGAAAGAATAAAAAAAGAAGCCTCTGATTATGTTTTCAGAAACGCTTACACCGATAACCCTGAATCAGACGCCCCCCTGTTGTCATTAGCAAAAAACAAATTTCTTATAAAAAACGGTAAAATCATTCCGTTAAATTAATTTAATACCTACTGTCATTTGTAAACAGTTTGTTAATAAATGACAGTAGGTTATTTTTTTGCACTTTTTTGTTTCTTTAAAGTCTGTTTTCTCACTATGGGTGAAAGAAGTTATTTCTTTCAGAAAGGAGCAAAAATGAAAAACGGACTTAAACCAAAAGAAAAACTTTTTTGTATTTATTACAGTCAGCACCGTTCAGGAATATCGGCAGCAGCTATGGCAGGTTATCCGTTCCCCAAAAGTGTTGCGGCAAAGCTGTTGGCAAAAAAGGAAATCCGCAAAGAAATCGAACGGCTTGATGAAAACTTACCCGTCACTTGCCACGAAATCGCTAACGGATATCGTCTTTTTGCCTTTGGCGAAAGTATAGATGCGTTCAGACTTTTGTTTTGTGATGAACCGCCCTCAGACAATGAGCTTGAAAAAATGAACCTGCTTAACATCAGCGAAATCAAAAGACCTAAAAACGGTGGCATTGAAATCAAGTTTTTTGACAGACTGAAAGCCCTCGAAAAGCTTGGTGAAATCGCTCATAACACCGACAATAACGATGCTTTGCCGTTTTATGACGTTATTGAAAAAAGTGCGTCTGCGATAAGAGATGATGAAGATGGCAGTTAATCCCTCGGAGACTTTCCAGAAATTTTCAAAAAAGCAGCTCACTGTTCTGAGTTGGTGGAGTTACTCTTCACCATATCGCAACAAAGATGCCATTATCTGTGACGGAGCTGTCCGTTCAGGCAAAACGGTTTGTATGTCCCTTTCATTTATTGTCTGGTCTTTTTACGATTTTGATGATACATCCTTTGCTCTTTGCGGCAAAACAATAGCATCACTTAAAAGAAATCTGATTGTTCCGATGCTGCCTCTGCTCACCTCATTGGGTTTTGACTGCAAAGAAAAAACATCAAAAAACTATATCGAAATTTCGTATAAAGGCAGAACTAATCGCTTCTATTTATTCGGCGGAAAAGATGAAGGCTCTGCAGCGCTTATTCAAGGTATGACTCTGGGAGGTATCCTTCTTGATGAAGTTGCGCTGATGCCTCGTTCATTTGTTGAACAGGCTATTGCCCGATGCTCACTTGAAAAGTCAAAGCTCTGGTTTAACTGTAACCCTGAGCACCCGATGCATTGGTTTTATCGTGAATGGATAAAAAAAGCAGAAAGCAAAAACTGTCTTTACCTTCACTTCACAATGAAGGATAACCCCGGTCTTTCTGATAATATCCGAAAAAGATATGAATCTCTTTATTCGGGTGCATTTTACCAACGGTTTATTGAAGGTAAGTGGGTAGCAGCTTACGGCACGGTTTACCCTATGTTTTCGTACTCAACCCATGTTAAAAATCCCCCTGTGTCAGAATGTGAAAAATATTATATTTCCTGCGACTACGGAACAGTCAACCCTTGCTCAATGGGGTTGTGGGGTCTGTGTCACGGCAAATGGTACAGAATAAAGGAATATTACTACAATTCCCGCACTCAGGGAGAGCAACGCACAGACGCAGAACATTATCATGCCCTTGAAGAATTGGCAAACCGGTTCCCTGTTGAAGCAGTGGTAATCGATCCCAGCGCTGCAAGTTTTATTCAATGCATCCGCCGTGAGGGAAAATTCAAAGTCATTCCTGCAAAAAACGACGTCATTGACGGCATACGCCTTGTCTCTGACGCCTTGAAAAAAGAAGATATTTATTTTTCTTCCGAATGTAAGGATATTCTCAGAGAATTTTCCCTCTATCATTGGGACGAAAAAACATCCCGTGATTCACCAAAAAAAGAAAACGATCACGCTATGGATGATATGAGATATTTTGTCTCAACTATCATCAATGGCCCTACGGATGATTTTTTTGCCCTGAGTGTTAACAGAAAGGAGAGATAGGTTGGGACTCTTTAAAAGAAAATCGTCAACCGGAACTGCGGTGTCAGTGCCGCAAACATACAAACCTCAGATTTTTGACTTTATAAGCAGTTATGTTCCCCTTTCAGACGGACAAACACGTCTTTATAAAGAGCTTCGTGAAGCTGTGCCGATAATTGACGCTGCCATTCTCAAAACTGTCAGACTCACCGGCAGCTTTGAAGTGAAATGCAAAAACCCTCGCAACACCGAGATTTTAAACAGCTTTTTGCAACAAATCAGGGTGTCTTCAGGGCGAACGGGTATTTATGAATTCATATCCACTTATTTTGAGCAATTGCTGACTTACGGCACGGCTATAGGTGAGATTGTTACTGATTCAAAAGGCAACATCGCCGCCCTTTATAACGCTGATATCGAAGACATTGAGCTGCGACAGGCAGATAATCAGATTGACTGTATTGTCTGCACAAGAGATCACGGCAAAGCTGTTCCTGTTAAATACCCTCAGCTTGTGCTTATGTCTGCACTTAACCCTGAAAGCGGAAAAATCAAAGGCAACTCTCTTTTAAAAGGGTTACCTTTTGTCAGCGGAATTCTTATGAAGATTTTTCAGACCGTTGGTGAAAATTGGGAACGAGCAGGTAACATCAGATACGCTGTCACCTACAAACCTCAGAATGATGCTATGGACAGAGCTTATGCAAAAGACCGGGCTGAGCAGGTAGCCCGTGAATGGGGCGAAGCTATGAAGGCAGGTGGCCCCGTCAGAGACTTTGTGGCTGTGGGAGATGTCAGCATTAAAGCAATCGGAGCAGACAGTCAGATTCTTGACAGTGAAATCCCTGTCAGACAGATGCTTGAGCAGATAGTTGCCAAAACAGGTATTCCTCCGTTTATGCTCGGTCTTTCATGGTCCTCAACAGAAAGAATGTCAAGTCAGCAGGCAGACCTGCTCACAAGTGAGCTTGAGGCTTACAGACGGATTCTGGCGCCTGTTATTATTAAAATCTGTAAGATGTTTTTAACACTTAACAGCATTGCTGATTCCCCTGAAATCATCTGGGATGACATCACTCTTCAGGATGAATGTGAGCTCAGCAAAGCCCGTCTTTATGACGCACAAAGACAAAAAATATTACAGGAACTGAAAGGAGAATAAAATGGATAAAAGCTTTGATTCCGTTGCAGACCCTAACATTGTCACGCCTGATGACCTTGAGTTGATCAACAGATTTACCCGAAAAGAGCTGAAAGCCGAGGAAGTTTTCAGCTTCAGCGTAATTCTTTGTGACAACGAAATTGACCGTGACGGAGAAAGATTTGATAACGCTGCATTAAAAAAGCTCAGCGAAATGTTTGTTGGTATAACAGGAGTTTTTGACCACAATCATTCAGTCGCAAATCAAAGCGCAAGAATTTATTTCACTGAGGTTATAAACGACACTTCAAAAAAGACCTCTTACGGTGAAGATTATTTTGCGCTCAAAGCTAAAGCTTATATGCCGAGAACCCAGAGCAACAAAAGTCTGATTGAAGAAATTGATGCAGGTATCAAAAAAGAGGTCAGCGTCTGTTGCAGCGTAAAAGGATATGTCTGCTCTGTTTGCGGAAACGATATGAGAAGCGAGAAATGCAATCATATCAAAGGCATTGAGTATAACGGCCGACTTTGTCACTGCATTTTAAAAGACCCTGCAGACGCTTATGAGTGGTCTTTTGTTGCCGTACCGGCTCAGGTCGGCGCAGGTGTTGTTAAAAGTCACCCCGAAATGAAAGTCACAAAAACCTACAGTGAACTTAAAAAGACCGTTGAAAAGGGTCAGGAAATTGTAATCAGCCCCACTCTTTCAAAACAGTTGGGCGAAAAACTGACTCAACTCGAAGAAGCTGCCCGTCAGGGCGAAGCCTACAGAAAAGAGTTGACTAAAGAAACAGTAAAATATGCCGCCCTTGCCCTTGACAGCATTGATGTTGAAACAGCGCAGAAAATGTGTGAAGGGTTAGATATTGAAAGACTCAAAAAACTGAGAGATTCATTTTTTGAAAAGGCAGGTAATGTTATTCCTTTATGCCCTCAGCTTAAACCAACAATCAAAAACCACACAGATAACAATCAATTTATTTTTTAAAAAGGAGATTTAAAATATGTCATTTGATAATATAAAACTTGAAAAAGGTATGTACGGCACAGGTCGTTCTTTCACACAGACACTTGAATCACTCGACCCGTCAGAAAACTATAAAGGCACAGCCCTTGAAGGTCTTGACGCATATCAGCGTCAGCTTAAGCGATTTGATATCAAAGTTTCAGGCGCAGACAGCAGCGTTGTCGGTAAATTTTTCAGCACAAGCGATGCTGCCGTTCTTTTTCCCGAATATGTTTCAAGAGCCGTTCGTTACGGTATGGATGAAACCAACTTCCTTCCTGATATTGTAGCAGCAACAACTTCTGTTGACTCTATGGACTATCGTGCGATGGATCTCGTTATGACAAAAGACAATATGGAAATGCCTGAACATACTGAAGGAAGCACACTTGCCGAAGCAGATTTTTCTGTCAGCGACAGAACAATTCATCTTAAAAAGAGAGGCAGACTCATTACAACATCTTATGATGTTCTTCGTTTTCAGCGTCTTGATATCGTAGCTGTTGCCCTTAAAAGAATCGGCGCTTATCTTTCTCAGACACTTATGGCTGACGCTGTCAACACTATTATCAACGGTGACGGCAACGATAACCCTGCCGTTCAGTCAAGCATTCCGTCAATCTCTTATGACAAGCTCGTAGATTTCTGGAACGCATTTTCACCATACGAACTCAATACACTTGTTGTTTCACCGTCAATAACAGGCAACATTCTTAAGCTCACCGAATTCCGTGACGGCACATCCGGTCTTAACTTCCACGGAACAGGCAATATGATTACACCTTTCGGCGCAAAACTTATCAAAACAACAAGTATTGAAAATGAAAATATGCTTATCGCTCTTGATAAAACCTGCGCTCTTGAACACATCAAGGTCGGCAATATCGAAACAGATTACGGCAAACTTATTGACCGTCAGCTCGAGCAGATTTCAATCACATCAATTGACGGCTTTGCAAAAATCATCAACGATGCTTCAAAGAGTCTTGTGATAGGTGCATAATATGGCTTATGTCTGGGAAGTAACAGAAGCCTTGTCACTTCTCACAGATGTGGCTGAAGGCGAAAAAGAAACAGTTGAAGCTATTTGTCAGCGATGCCTTGATGAAATCTGCGCTCTTCTGCGCCCTGAAGCAGAGCTGACCGACCCCAGAATCATTACCGCCGCAGCAGGAAAAGCCTTGTATAATCTTTGCATTAAAAGAGCCTGGTCTCAGCAAGAGAACAATATGACCTCTTTTAAAGCAGGTGACCTCAGCGTTTCTTATAACTCACTCGACATTCAGCAGCAGCTTGTGTCAGCCAAAGAAATCAGTGACAACGCTATGAGAGAGCTGACACCTTTGCTCAACGATAACGGATTTTATTTTGGGAAGGTTGATATTTATGACAGAGATTGAGCTTAACTCCGTATTCAGAAAGTTCGGCAGAGAAATCTCACTCAAGCAGGACGACGGTTGGAGTTCGGAAATTTTTCATGGCTTTATTCAGCCCCTGAGATATAAAAATAAAATGTATCTTGACGGTGTTTATACTGTCATAGGTTTTGATAATCAGGGTAAATATCTTTATATCGGCCCTGCCAAACATGACCTCACTGCCTTTGACACTTTAAAAGGTTACCTTTTGTGTGATGGGGCAAAATACACAATTGACAGAGCTGAAAAAGTTTATTGCGGTCAGCAGCCCTTGTATATCTGGGCAATCATAAGGGAGGTTATTGAAGCTTAATGGATACAATTGTTACAATCCCTCAAAAAATTGTCGATTGGCTTAACATACAGCCTACACTCACTGATGTTACTTTTTTCACTGAATTTCCTCCTGTAATGAAATCAGTTCCCTTAAAAAAGGCAATCGTTGCCGTAGGAATTGAAGAAATGAGCATCGTTGACAAGTTTGTTGCCAATGATGAAGGTGTGCTTGAAAAGCAGGAATATTGCCGGACAGCAAACATCAGAACAAGACTGAGCATTTGCGTTCCATACTCATACGGCGGTTCAGCCTGTCACGATTATTTTACAAAAATAATCGATGTTCTCACATTCAGAACAGACCTTAACATTGAAGAATCCGGTTGCAGTGAAATCGAATCTGACCGAGATACAAGTGCACTTGTATGCCACGGATGGTTTAAAATTGTAGCAGACTTCTGCCCGGCTCATAGCGTTGATGAAAATTTCACTTCTTTTCTCAACAAAGAATTTATCTGCTCAGGTCATATAACCGATAGCGATATTCATGTAACAAGCGAAGACAAACAGCTATGGAACAATCTTGTCAAAACCGGTTTTTACACCGGCACAGGTCAATCAAGCGCTTCTGTTTCACTTGATTTCAAGCCAAAGCTCCTGATTGTTTTTTGCACTGACTTCCCTGCCGTGACAGTGAATTTCACTTCATCCACTGCTGCAGCTCATATGGGTTTTGCTTCAGAAGGCTTTGCCTCATCAGGGCTTGAGCTGACCTCAACAGGATTTAAAATCACAAAATCAACAGTGGGTTCAACTTCATCATTTCTCAATGAATTAGGCTACAGTTATTGCTACATAGCTATCAAATAAAAAGTCGTCTGCTTTACTTAATGTAAGGCAGACGATGTTTTTGTTATTGATTGTCATCACTTTGTTTTGCTTGATCAAAGCTGACAATGTTTTCATTTTCATTTGAATGAATCTGTCTTGTGTGAGAGCCGACAGACTCATAAATCTTTCGGGTATGTTGCTCCATTATTTCTTTAACGCTTGTTGTTGAAATGCTTTCAATATCAGGGTCTTCTTCTCTGTTAAGCTCTTCGAGATATCTTTCTTCAATTTTTTTTGCAATTTCATTCTGTCTCTTTTCTTTTCGCTGCGCATTACGGGTATATTGTTTGCGATAATATTTATAAGCAATAAGCAGTGAAAGACCTTCGGCAATCAACAAACTGAGCATTGAGAAATAAGAACTCATTACATCACTCTGAATGAAGATGCTGCCGTTGACAAACATAACAAAAAAGTTATCAAAAAATGACGACCAGATATCGCCAGATACCCTTGCAATAAATCCTCTTTTAATTGATGAGCAAAAAGTGTGTGCAACAAAAAACAATACAGTTGCTCCTATAAAAATCCACAAACTCGCTCCGCTTCTTGAAGAGTAGCTGCCCATAACAATATTTTTAACAATGGTAATTAACGGCAACACTACACTCAGCCCTGCCTGAACGGCATTCGCATCAAAGAAAGGATATTTTGGTCTCATTGAACGGATAACATAACCTCTGAAGCAAAGCTCCTGCATAACAGCAGACACACAACAGCCTATAGCAAAAAGACCAATATTCATCAACGATGGTGATCCGTCTGAATTCGGCGGCAGAAACTTAATCGCCAGAGAAGTCAGCCCCGTCACTTTATAAAGACCGAACCTGATCGCTGTAACAACAGCCATAGGTATCATAGATATGCACAAGCCCACCACGAGCCCTCTTAATATTCGCAACGGGTCAAAATTGACACCGATACTTATCAAAGGACGGTTTTTGGATAAACACACAACTATGACACTTACTATACCGAGAGCTGCACCTATAACATTAGCGCCGAACATCGAAAAATCATAACCCAATAATGACGAAAAACTACCGACACAATAAAACACGGCAATCACAGCAAAAGTGCTGAAAATGCTCGGCAGAATTTTGCTTTTAGGATTTGCCACTATATCACCCCTGTCTGATTTATTTTATAACTGCGTAAAAATTAGATTCCCAAGCCGGTATATACCGATGATGATAAAATCTGAATCTGTAATCTTTGCAAAAAGAGTTTATTTTTAAAGGCAACAAAAACATATCACTGTTTCTGTGATATGCGCAGATATATAGCTTAGGCTTATATTTTACAACTGTTTCCCTCGCTCCGTCAAGGGCTTTTTCTTCGCTGCCTTCAATATCCATTTTTAAAATGGTAACAGGTGAATCAATTACATTATCAACACTGTCAGCGCAAACCTCAACATTACCCGAAGAGGAAAGTTTTGAATTGCGCCCCTTCTTTTTTTCAAAGAGAAGGGTTTCTTTTTTATCCCACGCTGCGAGATTATAAAGATATATATCATCAAGTTCACCGGTGTTGGTAACAAGCTTTTTATAGTTTTTTTCATCAGCTTCAAAAGCAAAAATCTTTTTATAACTGCCGTCACAAGCCGCAATAAACTCTCTGATTGTGTCACCGTCATAAGCGCCCAGATCTACAAAAACTTCATCATCTGACACATTCAATACATTTTTATAAATATAGTCTTTGTCTTTTTCAGCTTTCAGAAGATACTCAACTTTTCCGCTGACTTTAAAGTTGAGAATGTTAATATAATTTTCTCTTGACTCGTCATCAGCGAGTAAAGAATATGCCTCGTCAAACTCTTTATCGTGAAGCTCAATAAATTCACGGCTAAAAATCTCGTTGTCAGCCACAGGAACATCAGGCGCCACAAGAGGATGTTCACGAGCCATTTTTAAAACATTTTCAATAGTTTCGTCATCGTGAACGGCAAAACTCATAACAATAAAAAAATTATCATATTTTTCGCAGATGTCAGAATATTTTTTTACGGTTTTACCTCTGAAAAGCTGACCCCTGACAAACTTATCACTTGCAAAAATATCGGCAACATTCACGCCCATTGACTCAAGCTTATTAATCACCATATCGGCGCCGTTACCCATACCGTAAATCACAATAGGAAGATCAGTGCTTTTTAAAACATCCCACACATTATTTTCTTTAATTTTTTCAATCATTGTATTCTCCCCTGTTGATAAAACCTACCTTTATATGTTACAATATTTAAAACTATTTTTCAAGGTTGTGTTTTTATGAGTTTTGTTTTTCCCGGCTTTGCTCTGAATTATGACTCTGATATCGCTGAAAAGGCTGCAGGTCTTCTGGCAGATGAAATCAGACTGAGGCTGCCCGACTGCAACCCCGATAACGTAACTGTTTTTCATTTTGAAACAATAACAGATAACCCTGAAAGCGAGGATTTTTCTGTTTGTAACAAAAACGGAATTATCACAATAAGCGCTCACCGACTCAGGGGATTTATTTACGGCTATTCAATGTTTTTAAGAAAAATTAAAATCATTGACAATAGTTTTGTTCTGACCCAAAATATCGACGGCAACTATTCACCCGATAAAAAAATCAGAGGCCATCAATTAGGTTATCGTGACACCAACAACACCTGCGACGCATGGGGTGTTGAGCAATATCGCAGATATCTGCTTGACCTTATGATGTTTGGGCTTAACACTTTTGAGGGAATTTGTGACACTGAAGAAAAAAACTGCCTGATGCCGTTGGGCATAAAAGATATGTTTACCGAGGTTTCAAAAATCTGTCAGGAACTTGACATTGATGTTTCGGTATGGCACCCCACCTATTCAAAAGAAACTGAAGATGAAGTCAGAGCAAAAATTTATGATTTTTACGCTGACGCTCCCCGTGTTGATGTTTTATTCATCCCGGGTGGTGACCCCGGCGATATGATGCCTGTGGACTTTTTCAGAAGATGTAAACTTATCAAATCTATTCTTTGTGAAATTCATCCCGGCGCAAAACTCTGGATCTCTGCTCAGGCACCCCACGAATACGCTGATTGGGGTGAAAAATTTGTTGAGGAAATTCAGAAAAAACCTGATTTTATTGAAGGCATTATTTACGGACCCAACCACGCTATGCCGTTGGAAACTTTGCGTAAATCAGTTCCGTCAAAATATCCGTTAAGATTTTATCCTGATGTTACTCATTGTGTAAGATGTGAATACCCCGTTCATTTTGATAAGGATGATTGGCATTATGCCTTCGCTTCAACATTCGGCCGTGAGAGTGTCAATCCCCGTCCCCTGGAGTATCGTCATATCCACAGAATAACTCAAAAATTTCTTGAGGGCGGTGTGACTTACTCTGACGGAATTCACGATGATTTTAACAAAGTTATCTGGAGCGCCCTCGACTTTGATTGCGACTGCAATATTTTTGAAATCGCAAAAGACTACGCAAGAGCTTACATCCCTGATGTTGACGCTGATGAATTTGCCGACTGTCTGTTTATGCTCGAAAAATGTTGGGAAGGTGCACCTGACGAGAACCCGGTTATTGAAGCTGTTTTTAACAAAATCAATGCTCTCGCTTCAGACAAAGCTCTCGGCAACTATCGATTTTTAATGCATCTTTTTGCCGCTGAATGTGATATGATTGTCAAATCACGCTATGTTTTTGAAAATAATCTTATCCGCTCTGCCGCCTCAGAAATCGCTGAGGGAGATATTGAAAAGGCAAAAGAAATTCTCGAAACTCCTTTCGACGAAGAGTATCTCTCTCTGAGAGAAAAAATCAACATCCATGCAAAAATGCTGTTTGATCTGATTGGTATGCAGCTTAATGTTGCCGATTATCACGGCCGGGCATGGGACAGAGGCTGTACCCTTGACACAATTGACAGACCTATAACTGACAGACTTTATCTTTTAAACAAAATTAAAGAAAATTCTGACCCGGAATATCTTATGAGCCTTATCAACTTCTGCTCTGATGAAAAATATTTTTCATTTGCTTTTCACGGTTTTGAAGCTATCGGCAAACAAGAGGGTGAGTTTTATATGGATTTTCAGGGTGACAGACCTGACAATAACGGAAAGCTGCCTATGAGATTGGTCAAAGTTTTTGATCACTATAACATCAGCTTCGCCTTCAGCGTCAAAAATGATGACGGCTGCACCATAAGAATAACATATAAAAACAAGCACTTTGATGAAGATGTAAATCAATTCAAGATAACAATCAACGGTCAGGAATTTTATTGCGGTAAGCCTTACGGCGGCGAAGTTGACGAAGAATATACAAAGCTTTATCTCACCGAAAAATACACAGCCGTCAACTACCGTATTCCCTCACACTTTATAACC
>JAZRME010000144.1:0-2247 GCA_045647325.1 Acutalibacteraceae bacterium
ACTGACTTCGTTTTTTCAGGCGATTGCCTTATTGCTGAAAACGGCAGATTGCTTGCAAGAAGTGATAGATTTTCACAAAACGATGGCTATATTTCGGCTTGCATTGATATTCATAAACTCAGATCTCTGCGTCGTTCCGGCTCTTTGAGTGACAACGCTAAAGGCTGCCTCACAACTAAAAACTTTACTCGCATAAACGTTGATATATCTTCTCTTGAGCAAGAAAAAATTGACAGAGAATACTCTCCTCTCCCCTTTGTGCCTTGTGACAAAACAACTTTGAATAAGCGCTGCAAAGATGCTCTTGACATTCAATGCGCAGGTCTTATCAAGCGAATGACTCACACTCACATTGACAAGCTTGTTATCGGTATCTCAGGCGGTCTTGATTCTACACTTGCGCTGCTTGTGGCTCATAAGGCTGTTGCTCAGATGGGGCTTGATTCTGAAAATATAATTTGTGTGACTATGCCCGGTTTCGGCACAACTGACCGCACATACAATAACGCCGTTGAAATGATTAAAACTCTCGGTGCAACTTTTTGTGAAATCGACATTAAAGCGGCTTGTATTCAGCATTTTAATGACATAGGTCACGATATCAACAATCACGATATCACTTACGAAAACACACAGGCAAGAGAACGAACACAAATTCTTATGGATGTTGCCAATAAAAACGGCGCTTTATTAGTCGGCACTGGTGACCTGAGCGAGATGGCTCTTGGCTGGTGCACATATAACGGCGACCACATGAGTATGTACGGTGTTAATGCCGGGGTTCCCAAAACCCTTGTTCGCCATATTGTTAAATATATCGCTGACAACAGCAACGATGATATTGCTGACACTTTAATCAGAGTGCTTGATACACCTGTCAGCCCCGAGCTTCTGCCACCCGATGAGCAGGGTCAGATTGCTCAAAAAACAGAGGATAAACTCGGCCCGTACGAGGTTCACGATTTTTATCTGTATCATTTTATCCGTTTTGGCTTCACACCCGAAAAACTTTTGTTTATTGCTTCAAAAGCATTCGACAAGGTTTATTCCGTTGAGCAGCTTGATAATTGGCTTAAACTCTTTTTAAAAAGATTTTTCACCAATCAGTTTAAGCGTTCTTGTGTTCCTGACGGAGTAAAAGTGGGTTCAATCGGTCTTTCACCCCGTGGGGATTGGTCGATGCCCTCTGATGCTGATTTTTCATTATGGTTATAATTAAGGTGACATTATAAATGACAGGTTTTATTTGTATAGACAAACCCGATGGAATAACTTCTTTCACAGCCGTCAACAAGCTTCGCAGAATATGCGGTGTAAAAAAAGCCGGACACACCGGAACTCTCGACCCTATGGCTACAGGTGTTTTGCCGATTATGATTGGTGGCGCAACACGGTTTTCAGAGTTTATTCCCACTCACGACAAAGGGTATGAGGCTGACATTCTTCTCGGAACAGCCACAGACTCTTATGACATCACAGGTGAAATGATTTCACAAAAAGAAGTCAATGTTTCTTATGATGAGTTCAAGGCTGTTCTTGACAGTTTCGTCGGTGAAATTCAGCAATATCCACCCATGTACTCTGCTGTTTCAAAAGACGGAGTCCGCTTATATAAACTTGCCCGTCAGGGAATCACTGTTGAACGCGAGGCAAGAACAGTAACTATCAACTCCGCTGAAATTATTGCTCAACCCAAAGATAATATTTTCACAGTTTCTGTTTCCTGCAGTGCAGGTACATACATTCGCTCTCTTGCAAGTGATATCGGTGAAAAGTTGGGTTGCGGCGCTTGTCTGAGCCGATTGAGAAGAACTTATGCCAACGGCTTTAGTCTCAATGACTGTGTGACCTTTGATGAGCTTGAAAAAATCGTTAAAAACGGTGAACTTGAAAACAAAATCAAAGCTGTTGACAGTGTACTTGATGTATATCCGAAGGTGACTGTCACCCCGGCGCAAAGCAAACGATTTGCCAACGGCGGTGAACTTTTCACACAAAGAATCCGAGGATTTGACAGCTACGGAATTTACAGAGTTTATTCAAATGAAAATGAATTTCTCGGTCTTGGCAAAGCTGAAGAAAACAGCGACACTCTTAAAGTAGCAAGACTGTTAGTGAAATAAAAGCTTTCACAAATGTTAAACCTTCGTGAACATTTTTTCGACCGAGTTGACATTATGGAAACCATTGTATATAATGCTAAATGTGGGTAATTCCCACAAGGGGTAAGAGCATAAAGGACTTTCT
>JAZRME010000145.1:0-3939 GCA_045647325.1 Acutalibacteraceae bacterium
ATCCGACTTAAATCATTTTGAAAATTCAAAGTACAGATTCACCCGAAAAGATTGTCCCTGGCAAGATACTCTGCATAATAACGGAAAAGGTATGCCGGTCAGCTATACCGGTATGACCTGGTCAGGTTTCAGACCAAGTGATGATGCATGTATTTTCGGATATTTAATTCCGTC
Organism: Acutalibacteraceae bacterium; assembly: GCA_045647325.1. Classification (GTDB taxonomy): domain Bacteria; phylum Bacillota; class Clostridia; order Oscillospirales; family Acutalibacteraceae; genus CAG-488. Next base: position 175 of record JAZRME010000145.1, read on the forward strand.
AAATATGTTTGCTGTTGTTGTGTTGAATTATCTTTCAGAAATCAATGATTGTTTTTATTCTGATACTGAATTTTCAATAAAGTGTAAAAATCTTAAGGAAGAGATTGAACACGGAATTGAAATTTACGGCACATTCGACCACCCGAAATACGGCAAAATTTATGCTTGTGAAACCGATGGTATGGGCAACAGACGATTGTTTGACGACGCCAACGTTCCGTCCTTACTTTCAATTCCGTATCTTGGTTTTGCTGATAAAAACGATCAGATGTATCAACGCACAAGAAAATTTATTTTAAGTGAAGACAATCCGTATTTTTATAAGGGTAAATATGGCGAAGGGATCGGTAGTCCTCATACACCTGAAGGTTATATCTGGCATATTGCTCTTTCAATGCAAGGGCTTACTTCGGATGATCCTGAAGAAGTCAGAAGGGTTATCGATATTCTTGCTTCAACCGATGCAGGAACAGGATTTATGCATGAAGGTTTTAATGCTGATAATCCTGATGAGTTTTCACGTGAATGGTTTGCCTGGTCAAACTCATTATTTGCAGAGCTTATAGAGTATGCGGTTGATAATAACATTTTATAAAAGTAGGGAAGTTAATGAAAATCAATAAGATAACAAAAATATTAACTGTTTTACTTTGTATTGTACTTGTTTTCGGATGTGTTAAATCATTTGTTGATAAGTCAGATGATAAAACTCAGACTGTGGATGCTCCTGTTAAAACAACAACAACCACTACAAAGTCAGGCTATACTGAAGCTACTCTTATTTGTGCAGGTGATAATCTTATTCATCAGGCAATTTATACTCAGGCTAATAAGAGAGCAGGAGGTAACGGATACGACTTTTCTTATGCATATAAAAATGTCGCAGATATAGTTGCATCAGCAGATATTGCTTTTCTTAATCAGGAAACTGTAATGGTTGCTTCGCAGAAGCCTTCTACTTACCCGTTGTTTAATTCACCGCCTCAATTGCTTGATGAGATGATTGAAATCGGATTTGATGTTTTTAATCAGTCAACCAATCATACAATGGATAAACAATTAAGCGGCGCTTTAGAAAATTACGAGTTATATCAGACTAAAGAAAATATTCTGCTTACAGGTTTGTATAAATCTTGGGATGATATGTTTACTCCTCAGACTGTTACTAAAAATGATATAACTTTTTCTTTTATGGGTTTTACTGAGTTTCTCAACGGTCTTCGTGTTCCCGCTGATTCAGATTTAGGTCTTGTATATCTGACTGATACAAGACATTCACAGACTGAACTTTATGATACAATGCAAAAAATGATAAACGCAGGTAAAGCTGCTTCTGATGTTGTTTGTGTATCAATGCATTGGCAGACTGAAAATATTACTGTTCCCGATGAATCACAGGTTGAAATTGTCAATAAACTTGTTGAAATGGGTGCAGATATTATTATCGGAACAGGACCTCATGTGCTTCAACCTATTGAATATGTTGAAAGAGAAGATGGCTCAAAAGCTTTGGTTATATGGTCTCTCGGTAATTTTATTTCAACTCAGAAAGACAAACCTAATCTTCTTGGCGGACTTGCAGATATTACAGTCAGAAAAGACTATGCAACAGGTGAGGTTTCAATCAGTGATATCGGTTTTATTCCTACAGTGACTCACTATGGTCCGGGTCGTTCAGATGTAAGAATTATTCCTTTTGCTGATTACACTGAGAGTCTTGCGGCTTCACACGGTGCAGGAATAACATATTCTTTTATCAAAGAGTTTTATGAAGATATGTTTGGTGAATATTTAAGAACTGAATAGATTATAAATTTTGCCCCTCGTTCCTTTCGGAGCAAGGGGCAGTTTTTATATTGTTCCGGTTACTATAAGTGTCGCTGTGCCGGGTGTCAGTGTTATTACTCCTGTTGTCGGGTCTTGAGTGTAGGTTGCGGCAGGTACAGTTATCTGACCGGGAATAGTCGCAAATTCACCTGTTGTTTCATTATAAGTGTAGTTAACTCCTTGTGTCCATAAAGATGAATTGAAGTTTACTGATATATCAGAAAGAACAGGATTGAAAGTATCGGTTACCGTCACATTATCTGTAGCAATAGCAGGGGAGTTGCCATTGTTCTGAATAACAAATGTGTAGGTTATCTGACCGTTTTCAACGACTGTTGCGGGACAGATGGCTTTGCTGATTGAAAGCTGTGCGCCCTCTTCAGCTGATACAGTTTCTGTAACTGTTATAGGTGTCGATATTGAAGCACCGGTAATAGTTGCAGTGTTTGTTATAGTTGCACCTGTATCAGCAGGAGCAAATTCATTCGGACTTGCCTGATAAATAACTGTTATATTTCCGCCTGCAGGTATGCTAAGACCAGAAACAACAAGTGGGGGCCCTCCTGAAACGGTGGGTGTCGGTTGTAAAACACCGTTAACAAAGTATTTCACTGAATTTTCTTCATAGGTAAGCGGTGTGAGCGTCAGAGTGTTAAATTCATAGGTGCCGAGATTATCGCTTACCGTAATTCCGTTAAATGGCGTGTTGCCTGAGTTCACAATATTTATAAGATACGTTACAGTATCATTTGCTGAATAGTTATTTTTAACAGCTGTTTTTGTAGCGCTTAAAACTTCTATAATTTCACCTGTAACGATATTTGAGTTAGTTGTTGTATCATTATAGGTCAGTGTTGCCTGATTAAAAAATACAGCCATAAATTTACCTCCTAAAATTGGGATTAACTCCCATTTCATAATATGTTTAAAGAGATAAATTGACACAAAAAAGCCACCTGAAGGTGGCTTTAAATTATTTTTGCATATACTTTCTTACAATTTTCAGAGTTGTTGTTTTTGGGAATTCCTCATCACGAACAACCACTTTTGAAATGTTTTTAAACAACGCAGCGTATCTATAGTCCTGAGCGTTAACACCATCGATCCCTGGGGATACACAAGGAGAGAGGTCAGCGTTAAGGAAAACTTCACAAACAATTTTGCTGTCTTCGTCATATACAAGAACTTCCTGAACATAGTCAATTGATGAAATTTTATCTTCTATTTCTTCGGGAGAAACATTTTTTCCGTTTGAAAGAATAATGAGGTTTTTAATTCTGCCTACCACAAAGAGGAAGCCGTCGTCATCGATTCTGCCGAAGTCACCTGTCTTAAACCATTCACCGTCAAACGCAGCTGCTGTTGCTTCAGGTTCATTATAATAACCTTTCATAACATTTTTACCGCGAACATAAATCTCACCAACACCTTCTTCGTTGGGATTGTTGATTTTGATTTCACAGCAATCAAGTGGGACGCCAACACTACCTGCTTTGTGTTTATCAGGTCTGTTGCAGGTAACAGCAGGGGAACATTCTGTAATTCCGTAACCGTTAATGACTTCAATACCAAAATCTCTCATACCGTTTTCGTATTTAGGATCAAGGTACGCTCCGCCACAGATAATCATATAAAGATTACCGCCAAGGTTATCAATAATTGTTTTAAAAATCTTTCTTCGTCTGTCAATACCGAATTTCAGAAGGAATTTGCTGATTTTGAGACCTTTTTCAAGAATTTCTTTTCTTCCGGTTTTTTCAGCTGTTTTCCAGATTCTGTTATAAATTGTTTCAACAACAAGCGGTACACCGGAGAAGTTATATGGCTGATATTTTTTAAGATCTTTCTGAATTTCTCGTGTACTTCTGCACATATAGCCCCATTCACCTAAAAGATATGAAGCAAACAAAGCACTTACCCATGCATAAGTATGGTTAA
>JAZRME010000146.1:0-2043 GCA_045647325.1 Acutalibacteraceae bacterium
GTTTCTTTGGCTTTGTCAATATCTCTGCCTGATTTTGTTCCGCATATACGCAACGCACCTTTGTGACTCTCATCAAAGAAAGAGAGGGTGAAGTATTCGCTGTTATCAATAAACTCTTTAGTATATCTCTGAGGACGAACAAACACAAAAGCAACATCTTTGCCCCAGAGCTCACCTATACCTCCCCAACTCACTGTCATAGTGTTCCAACCGTCAGCTTTTCCTGCTGTGAGCAAGGCCCAATCCTCTGCTATAAGGCTGATTGCGTTTTTGTTTATATCTCTTGGTGAAATCTCTTTCATAAAAACAACTCCTTTTTACAAGTGTATGCAATTTTTAAAAGAAAAAGTCGGGAAGAACCCGACTTTTTAAATTAGTTACCTGTTGAATAGTTGGGAGCTTCTTTAGTGATGAAAACATCGTGAGGATGGCTCTCAATAAGACCTGCGTTTGTGATTCTGATAAACTGAGCTTTTTCTTTGAGTTCATCAATAGTAGCGCAGCCGCAGTAACCCATACCTGAACGAAGACCGCCCATCATCTGATAGATTGTGTCAGCAAGAGGTCCTTTGTAAGGAACACGGCCTTCAACACCTTCGGGAACGAGCTTTTTGTTATCTTCCTGGAAATATCTGTCTTTACTGCCGTTAGCCATAGCGCCAAGGCTACCCATACCACGGTAAACCTTGAATCGACGGCCCTGGAAAATTTCAAATTCACCGGGAGCTTCGTCACAACCGGCAACAAGTGAACCGAGCATAACAGCACTTGCGCCTGCAGCGAGAGCTTTAACGATTTCGCCTGAGTATTTGATACCGCCGTCTGCGATAACAGAGATGCCGTGTTTAGCGGCAACATTTGCTGCGTCATAAACTGCAGTGATCTGAGGAACACCGATACCTGCAACAACACGGGTTGTGCAGATTGAGCCGGGGCCGATACCAACTTTAACTGCGTCAGCGCCTGCAGCGATAAGAGCCTCTGTTGCTGCGGCTGTGGCAACGTTACCCGCAATAAGTGAAATGTTGGGGAATGCAGCCTTTACTTTTGACACAGCACGGATGTAGTTGAGGCTGTGGCCGTGAGCTGAGTCAAGCACAAAAGCGTCAACACCTGCTTCAGCAACTGCTGCTGCTCTTTCAAGCACATCGGCTGTTGCGCCGAGAGCTGCTGCGCAGAGAAGTCTGCCGCTTGAATCTTTAGCAGAGTTGGGGTACTGAACACTCTTTTCAATATCTTTGATTGTGATAAGACCTTTAAGGTAACCGGCGTCATCAACAAGAGGAAGCTTTTCAATTCTGTGTTTCATAAGAATTGATTTTGCCTGCTCAAGAGTTGTTCCCACAGGGGCAGTGACAAGGTTGCCTTTAGTCATAACTTCACTGATTTTAACATTGAAGTCGGTCATAAAGCGCATATCACGGTTGGTGAGAATGCCCACAAGTTTGCCGTTATTGTCACAGATAGGAACACCTGAAATTTTATATTTATGGCAAAGAGCTTCCGCATCATAGACATAATGCTCAGGTGTAAGGCAGAAGGGGGTAGAAATAACGCCGTTTTCTGAGCGTTTAACCTTATCAACTTCTACTGCCTGATTTTCCATTGACATATTTTTGTGAATAACACCGATGCCACCTTCACGGGCGATTGCAATAGCCATTCTGGATTCAGTAACAGTATCCATAGCGGCGGTCATAACAGGGGTGTTGAGGGTGATTTGCTTTGTCAATTTTGTTTTAAGGTCAACGTCTTTCGGAAGTATATCTGATTCAGCGGGAATAAGAAGCACATCATCAAAAGTGAGACCTTCCTTAACAAATTTTTCCATAGCGGAACCTCCTTATCTTTATTAATTTTATAAATTAATTCATTATACAACATATTTTTTATAACTTCAATAGATAATTTTTGACATACATCAAAAAATTATTAAGAAAACGGTATCTTTTTTGTGAATATTTTAAATATAAACTCAAAAAATATAACAGGATTCAAAATCCAAATATTTTTCGGAGGCAAATTATGACTGACAATAACAAT
>JAZRME010000147.1:0-3836 GCA_045647325.1 Acutalibacteraceae bacterium
TTTCTTTTGTATTATAATCGACAGGAATGCCTCGACCGAAGTCCTGAATTTCAACTGAATGGTCAAGGTAGCGTGTAACAACTATTTTATCTCCAAAGCCTTCACGGGCTTCATCTATGGAGTTGGAAAGAATTTCAAAAATAGAATGCTGACAGCCTTCAAGTCCGTCAGAGCCAAAAATAACCGCAGGACGTTTTCGTACTCTGTCGGCACCCTTAAGGGATGTTATGGTGTCGTTGCCATAGCTTGCTTTTTTGGGCATAGTAAATATCCTCCGTAAACAAGATTTTTACATACAAATACATTTTATTATACAATATATGTAAATTATTGTCAAGAAAAGCAGCATATAATGTGTTTCTCAACAAAAAACACCGGACATCTTTTTAAGATGCCCGGTGTCAGCAATTTTATTTGTTCTGATTAGTTAACTTCAGAGTCGATATATCTTACAAGGTCACCCAAAGTAACAAGCTTCATAAGCTCTCTGTCGGGAATTTCAATACCGAAATGCTCCTCGATTTCGCAGATAAGGTCGAAAAGCTCAAATGAGTTAAGACCCATATCAGCTGTGAGAAGTGTATCTTCATTAAAATCAGGAAGATCATTACCTGTGAAGTTTTCAAAAATCTGTTTCAAATCGTCAATAACGTTCATAATAAATTTCCTTTCTTACTTGTTGTCGTATTTTCTTTTAATTTTAAGGGTGGTTGTTTTAGGAAATGGCTCATCTCTGATGATAACTTCCTTTATTTTCTTATAAGCAGGCATATGCCTGTTAAAAGCATTAATCTGTTCCTGAATTTCATCTTTAGCGTTGGGATATTTTTCAGTATCAAAGAACAACTCAATAGCAATAGCATCGTCTTTGGCAAAAACAATAGCCTCTTCAATGCTGTCAATCTCATCAATCACCTTAACCTCAAGCTCTTCGGGTGAAACATTTTTACCGTTAGAGAGGATAATGAGGTTTTTGCTTCGGCCTGTGATAAAGAGGAATCCGTCATTATCTACATAACCAAGGTCGCCTGTTTTGAACCAGCCGTCTTCGGTGAATGTTTTTTTAGTTTCTTCTTCATCACCGAAATAGCCCTTGAATACGTTGGCGCCTTTAACCTGAATTTCACCGATGCCTTCATCATTTTTGTTGGCAATACGAACCTGGTTACAACCAAGTATAAGACCGCAGCTGCCTCGTTTCTGATGGTCGGGGCGGTTAACGCTGACAATAGGAGCGCACTCTGTGATACCATAACCTACAAGAACATTGATACCCCATGAGGTCATATCCTCTTCAGCTTTCTGGCTTAATGCAGCGCCACCGCAGATAACAATGTTAAACTCACCACCAAGGCCTTCATAAACCTCTTTAAAGAGTTTCTTTCTCACATCAATGCCGAATTTAAGAAGGGTGTCAGATATTTTCATACCCTTTTTCATAATCTCGGCTTTGCCTTTTTCTTCAGCAGTTGCCCAGACTTTTTTATGTATCATCTCAACTGCCGTAGGAACAGCAATCATAACAGTTGACTTATCATCAACGATGTCACGCTGAATGTTTCGAAGGCTTGTGATGGCATGAATTCGGCCTCCATACATAAGCGCAGCAATAACATTGGCTGTGATTGAGAATGTGTGATGCAAAGGAAGAAGCAACGGTCCCCTGCCGTGACCGGTAACATAACGGCAAACGCAGTATGCATCTGTGGCAATATTGCCGTGAGTGAGCATTACACCCTTACTTTTGCCTGTTGTACCTGATGTGAAGACAATAGCTGCCATATCATCAGGTGTAACTTTAACATCGTCAAAAGCAGTATTACCTTCAGCGATAAGTTTAGCACCCTCTTCTTTAAGGTTGTGAATTTCTTTCATACAGATGTATGTCTCGACTGAGGGGCAATTCTCTTTAAAATAGTCAGCATAATCTCTGAATGATTTTGAAAAGATTACACCCTTACAACCACAACGGTTGACTAAATCAGCGAGTTCTTCGGCAGAAAGCTCTCTATCAAGAGGTAATGCCACATTACCGGTGTTGGTAACAGCGAAATATGAAACAATCCATTTATAGCTGTTTTCACCGATGATAGCAATTCTGTCACCACTGAAGCCTCTGTCAAGCAACACAGTACCGAAGTTTCTGATTTCGTCATAAAATTCTCTGAAGGTTCTGTATTTATCACCCTGTTTCCCTTTTCTGGGAATACGGAATGCTTGTCTTGATTCATAAGTTTCCGCAATAAAGTTAATTATGCTTCTTAAAGTTTCTAACTTCGGGAAGTCGTAAAGCGGATACGGTTTATTTCTCATTATTTTCTTTCCCCCACCTTTGTATGCGTTTTATCAGCATTAAGCTTTTTATAAATCTCTTCTACTGCAAGAGAAACTTTTGTACCTGAAAAATCTTTGCTATGAGGAAATACATACCATGTATCATCAAGAGTGTTAAGGTCGATACAGTTTTCAAAGTTACCGTATCTGTATTTAAACTCAACATGACATGCATACTGACCTGCTGCAGGAACAGTCATTTCAAAAGGCTGACCGTCATAATCACGGACACCTGTAACCTTAAAGCCATTCATATCGTGAACAACTTTACCGTTGCCTATACGGATGTATCCTTTAGAGTTGGGAAGGTCGTTCACATGACATTCGCTCTCGAAGTAGTATGTACCGTCTTCAATCTGCTTTTCAACCTGTTCACGCTCCCAATCATACCAATCTGTGGGGAATTTGAACTCAGTTTTGCCTTTATCAGCCTCAAGCTCACCGTAATAATTAAGAGTCCATGATTTGCCGCAGGCTTTACAAAATACTTTAGCGCCTTTGGAATCCATCTCATGCTCTTTGCCACAGGCGGGGCATTGATAAAGAATGTTGTGGAGACCCTCTGCTCGTTTTTTATGTTTAACAGCAACTCTGTTTTCACTCTGCCAACGGAAATCATCATTTGCAAGTGCTGCAGTAATTTTGGCGTGAATTTCTTCAACAGAAGCCTTTTTAGCCTCTTCGCCTGTATAAAGCTGAGTGATTGTTGCCTCAGACGGAGTGCAGAAACGATAACTCGCAATATTCCAGAAAGGGTTATAAATATGGTTGCCGCTCATCTTAAGAGTAACAACGGGAACTCCGAGGAACTTACAAAGCTGAGCAACTGACTCAGGAATAACCTCTGTTTTGCCGCAAAGAGAATAACGGGATTCAGCGTAAACACCAAACATACGACCATCTTTAACGATCTTACGGGCTGTTCTTACGAGACTGAGGTCATTTGTGTATTTTCTGGTAGGCCAACCACCAAGAAGACGGAGAATAAATTCTCTGCCGATAAAATCGTCAACAGCTGCCGGATAGACACCTCTGGTAGTACCGAGAACTGTACCCATTACATAAAAATCATAAAATGAGTTATGGTTACAAATTAAAACACACGGACTCGGAATTTTATCAAGATTAACTCTGTTGACTTTAAGCTTGTGGTGAGTTGTTCTGATTTTGCTGTAAAGCCCGTGAAGAAAACGCATATAAGGTCTCTGTACGATAGGCTTTTTATTCATATCAAATTTTTTAGTTGCAGGAGGTCCTGCGTACACATATTTACTGAGCTTTTTCTTAGCCATAACATAACTCCCCCAATCTAAATATATCCTTGTTAGTATAACAAACTATTTTTCCAAATTCAACTATATTCCGACATTTTTTAAAAAATGTCACGCTTTATTTGCTCTTCTTGCAAGCATGGCTGCCTTTTTTTCAGCTGTGACTTTATTGAAGATTTCTTCAACAGCAAGTGACATTTTAGCGCCCGAAAAATCTTCGGCTTCGGGGTA
>JAZRME010000148.1:0-2288 GCA_045647325.1 Acutalibacteraceae bacterium
GGTTCGCCCCGATTATGTTGAAAATGATATTCTCGGTCGTATGGTTGAGCCTGAACGTTTTATTTCTTTCCGTGTTGCATGGGTTGATGACGCAGGCAAGACTCAGGTTAACCGTGGTTATCGTGTACAGTTTAATTCAGCAATCGGTCCTTACAAGGGCGGTTTGCGTTTCCATCCTACAGTAAATCCCAGCATTATTCACTTCCTTGGTTTTGAACAGACCTTCAAAAACAGCCTTACCGGTCTTCCCATCGGCGGCGGCAAGGGTGGTTCAGACTTTGACCCCAGAGGTAAGAGCGACGCTGAAGTTATGCGTTTCTGCCAGGCATTTATGACAGAGCTTTACAGACACATCGGCCCCGATGTTGACGTTCCTGCAGGTGATATCGGCGTTGGCGGCAAAGAGATCGGCTATCTCTTCGGTCAGTATAAGAGAATCAGAGGCGCTTATGAAAACGGTGTTCTCACAGGTAAGGGTCTTCCTTACGGTGGTTCACTTATCCGCCCCGAAGCTACAGGCTATGGCGCTACATACTATGCTTGTGAAGTGTTCAGACATTTCGGTGATGACATCAAGGGCAAGACTTTTGCCGTTTCAGGTTTTGGTAATGTTGCATGGGGTGTTGCTAAAAAGGTTGCAGAGCTCGGCGGTAAAGTTGTGACAATTTCAGGTCCTGACGGTTATATTTATGACCCCGACGGAATTGTAACTGAAGAAAAGATCAACTATATGCTTGAGATGCGTGCATCAGGCCGTGACAAGGTTCAGGATTATGCTGATAAATTCGGTGTTGAATTCTTCCCCGGTCAGAAGCCCTGGGGTGTTAAGGTTGATGTTGCAATGCCTTGCGCTACTCAGAACGAAATTAATATGGAACAGGCAGAGAAGATTGTTGCTAACGGTGTTCCTTATTATATTGAAGTTGCAAATATGCCCACAACTAACGAAGCTCTTGATTATCTTAAAGAAAACTGCAAAGCAGTCGCTCCTTCAAAAGCAGTTAACGCAGGCGGTGTAGCTGTTTCAGCTCTTGAAATGAGCCAGAACTCAATGAGATATTCATGGACTGCAGAAGAAGTTGACGCAAAGCTTAAGCAGATTATGAAAGACATTCATGACAACTCAGCTAAGGCTGCTGAACAGTACGGTTTCGGTTATGACCTTGTTGCCGGTGCAAATATTGCAGGTTTCCTCAAGGTGGCTGATGCAATGGTTGCTCAGGGAATTTATTAATCATAATAATTTGAGGCAGGTGTGAAAACTTGCCTCTTTTTTATTGACTTAACAGAATCTTTATTGTAAAATTAGAATATCATAAAAGAATATCAATTCAGAAATAAGGAGTGTTGTTATGTCAGCTATTATGCCGATTTTATCACCCGTGATTGCGTTTATTCTTGCGCTTATCACACCTTTTGCAACAATGATTTGTTATGATCCGCTTGTACCTTATGATAAGGAAATTGCCGTCGCTGAAGAAAAGGCGGGTGGCTACATCAAAGGTGTCTGCCATGCTGACCCTGATTATGATTTGCTTCAGGATGCCAATATCGGTTGGGTCCGTGATGATATTCCCTTCCCTTATGATGAAGACGGATCTCTTTCAAAAAGCTACCTTTCATGGAAGGCTGAAATGCAGGAATATGCCGATAACGGCTTTAAAATTATGGCTATCACACCGTATCCCGAAGACTATATTTTATACGGCCTTGACCCGAGAGTGCCTGAGGACGTTGAAGGCATTCAGGATATTGCCCGTTTCTTTGTTGAAGATTTAGGTGATATAGTCGGAGCTTTTCAGGTAACTAACGAAATGGGTATTGACCGTTTCACATATCCTCTTACAATGGATGAGGCTTATTGGTTTGTAGGTATGCAGCTTGAAGCTATGAACGATATCAAGGGCGATATTCTTGTAGGTTATAATCTTGCAGGAACAGCTATTGCCTCAATGCCCTTTGGTATGATGGAATATCACAAATATTGTGATTATGTCGGTGTTGATATGTATATGGGTTGTTTTGAAAACCTTCTTAAAAATGCCGATCAGTTTATCACAATTCTCAGCTTCGTAAGAAAAGTTACAGGCAAACCGATTATTCTTTGTGAGTTTGGCTACATCGGTCTCGGTGAGCAAAAAACAAGAGCTGAAAAGAATGCTGTTCTTCAGCAGTACGGTTATGCCAATGAAGAAGAAGCTGCAGCCGATATCGATAATTTTATCTCAAAGCTTCCGGGCGATTTCGCTGAAGAGTTTGAAAAATATGCTGATGAAACCCCTGAATAC
>JAZRME010000149.1:0-3555 GCA_045647325.1 Acutalibacteraceae bacterium
GCAAAGGAAAATGGCTCACGCGAAACTGCAAATGAATATAAAAGGGTTCTTGACGACCTCAAAGCACAGAAAAAAGAAAACGATTTCCGCATCAGAGTGGCAAATCATAAGTATTCTGTATACAGCAGAGCGGTCAAACCGTACATCGATGCAAAACGCATCTTAGCTCAGGCTGAGTGCTACGCTCAGGTTGACGATATTATAAATATTTAAGGTGATTTTATGAAATTTATGTCATTCAATATTCAGCACGCAACGGACTACATCCGTCAGGTTATTGACCTTGATTATTTTGCAAAAGAGCTCCGCCGCCTTAACCCCGACTTTCTCGGCCTTAATGAAGTTATGAACGAAGGCGATGATGAAGAATATACCGACCAGGTTGCCTTTTTTAAAAAAGAGCTTGGCTGGAACGGTTTTTTCGGCCTCGGCGCTATGATTGACGGCAATAACCCCTTCGGCAACGCCATTCTTACAAAATATCCTATTAAAGAAGTTGAGAATGTTCCCATTCCCGACCCTGAAGATAAAAGTGAAGACGCTTATTACGAATCCCGTTGCGTTATCCGTGCCGTTGTTGAGGTTGACGGCGTTGATGTATGTTGGCTGGTGTGCCACATGGGTCTTGCGAAGCTTGAAAGAGTGAACGCAGTTGAAGTGATCTGCCGTCTTATTGATGAAACCGATCTGCCGGTTATTCTTATGGGCGACTTTAATATTGAGCCCGACGGTGAAGTGCTCAACCCTATCCGTCAAAGACTTCTCGACACCGCAGATATCTCTGAGAGCGCAAAAGAATGCACATTCCCCTCTGACAAACCGTTTAAAAAAATTGATTATATTTTTTATCGTGGTCTTAAATGTCTCAGCGCTGAAACTCTTCACGATGTGATAGCCGACCATCTGCCTGTCGTTGCTGAATTCAAAGCATAAAAAATCTCGGTGAGACCTTTCACCGAGATTTATTTTATATATTTATATATAAAGAATACCAAACATTGTCGCTGCATAGATTCCGCACAAAAGCAAAAGAACTTTATCGTGAATCAGAACCTCAACAGGGTCGCCGTCAGAGTCGCCCTCAACAGTCATACTGTATTTTAATGTGATAAGCAAAACAATAGGCACGGTAAAAATAAGATATTTATTGTTATAATGCGCCATGGTGTTATCATCCATACTCCACAAAGCGTAAAAAACATTTGCCAATGTCAGGCACATACTCATCCCTTTATCAAGAAAGTTAAGGGGATAAGACTTAAGCACCTTTCTTGTTTCACCGTCACCAAGCTGTTTGAGTTCGTTTCTTCTTTTGCCGAGAGAAAAATAAAATGCAACAGCAATAACTGTAAGATAAAGCCAGTTTGAAACAACAATATCGGTAACAATTGCGCCAAAAACAATTCTGATTAAAAAGCCTGAAACCAATATGGCAATATCCACAATCGGAATATTTTTAAGCCCGAAACTGTAGGCAAGATTTATTCCGAGATAAACAAGAAGCAATAATGATGATGTGACGCTGAAAGCAAAATAATTGCACACAGCAGCCAGAACAATCAGAATAATTGCAAAAATCCACGCATTCTTAACAGAGACCTTGCCAAATGCAATCGGCCGTCTGCATTTGGTGGGATGTTTTTTGTCTTTGTCTTTATCACGGATATCGTTGATAATATAAACAGCCGATGACACAAAGCAGAATGCTCCGAAACCTGCCAGAGCAGAAAAAATCTTGTCAATGTCAAAAAACTGACCGCTGCACACCAGCGCTGCAAATATCAACAGATTTTTTATGTAGTGATGCAAACGCATCAACTTCAGATAATGTTTCATAAAAAGCTCCTCATCAGGTAAAAACACCCGACTGTTATGAGATAATTATAACAACTCTTTTGCAAGAGCTCTGATCTGGTCAATGTTTTCATCCTTAACGGCTGAATGAATTGTGACCGTAGTGTCGGTATATGTCAGATCCTTGCTGCCTTCAAACATTCTTTTGATCAGCTTTGCGCAAAGAGGCGCCCAGGTTCCGTTTTCGATAATACCGATAGTTCTGTTTTTATAACCTCTTTCTTTAAGCTCATTTATAAAAACTCTCATAAAGGGGAAAATTTCACTGTTGTAAGTAGTTGTTGCCAAAACAATTTTGCCGTAACGGAAAGCATCTTCCACAGCCTCAGCCATGTCGCAACGGGCAAGGTCGTTGACAGCGACTTTGGGGCAACCGTTAGCCTTAAGCTCTTTTTCAAGAAGCTCAACTGCTTTTTTGGTGTTGCCGTAAACAGAGGTGTAACAAATCACTACGCCTTCGCTTTCAACGCCGTAAGCTGACCAGGTGTTATATAAATCAAGATAATATCCGAGATTTTCTTTAAGCACAGGTCCGTGAAGAGGGCAGATGATTTCAATATCAAGACCGGCAGCTTTTTTAAGAACAGCCTGAACCTGAGGGCCGTACTTACCAACAATACCAAAATAATAACGACGAGCCTCACAAGCCCAATCTTCTTCAACATCAAGAGCGCCGAATTTTCCGAATCCGTCAGCAGAAAAAAGCACTTTATCTTTGCTGTCATAAGTCATAATAACCTCAGGCCAATGAACCATAGGCGCAGTGCAGAAATTAAGAGTGCGTCCGCCAAGGTCAAGGCTGTCACCGTCACCGACAACCAACTGTCTGTCAGCAAAATCAGTGCCGAAAAATTTATTCATCATAACAAAAGCTTTTGATGAAGCCACAACAACTGCGTTGGGATAAGCTTGTGTAAATTTGCAAACACTTGCTGAGTGATCAGGCTCCATGTGTTGAACAACAAGATAATCAGGCTCTGTGTCGCCAAGCTCGTTTCTGATGTTTGTGAGCCATTGGTCACCGAAGTTGATGTCAACCGAGTCCATAACAGCAATTTTTTCGCCTTTGACAATATATGAGTTATATGCCATTCCGTTCGGCACAACATACTGACCCTCAAAAAGGTCAACCTCGTGGTCATTGACGCCGACATATTTTATAGTTTCACTTACCATTTTAAACACTCCTTGAATATTAACCTAAAAGATAATCAAATATTAACATTACACAAAACCCTGCAATAAGAGAATAGGTTGCACCTCTCTCTTCACCGTGGGCATGAGTTTCGGGTATCATCTCATCACTGATGACATAAATCATTGTTCCCCCGGCAAAAGCCAACGCAAAAGGAAGCACGGCCGAAGAAATGCTGACAGCAAAAAAGCCCAGCATTGTACCTGCAACCTCAATAAGTCCGGTGACGACAGCTATAAGAAAAGTGCGTGACTGACTTATTCCCGTGGCGAGCATAGGCCCGATAATAACCATACCTTCAGGGACATTCTGCAAAGCAATACCTCCGGCGATAGTCTGCGCTTCAGCTGTGTTACCTGTGCCGAAGCCTACACCGGCAGCTATACCTTCCGGCAGGTTGTGAATTGCAATAGCAATCACAAAAAGCAAAACTTTGTTAAGCTGTTCCTGCTTTTCGGGATGGTTTTCGTTATCTGCGCCTGTCAACCGATGAAGATGAGGAACAA
>JAZRME010000150.1:0-2261 GCA_045647325.1 Acutalibacteraceae bacterium
TGGCTCACAGAACGACATGGCTACGATCCGACTTCTCAATGTTGCGGATACCTCCGCCGACCTCAATAAAAAGCTCTTTGAATCTGCATAACGCTTTTATTGTTTCAAAGTTTGCCGTTGTGCCGTCTTTAGCACCGTCAAGGTCAACAACATGAAGATTTTTAGCGCCTTTTGAGATAAACTCCTCGGCTATTTTTTCGGGTGAATCACTATAAACAGTCATTCTGTCATAATCGCCCTCGGTAAGGCGGACAACCTTACCTGAGCGAATGTCTATTGCAGGAAAAATTTCCATAATTATCTCCTTTGGGTAACGATTATAATTGAGCAAATGCCTTTAATAAAGCAAGACCCTTTTCACCGCTTTTTTCAGGGTGGAACTGTGCACCGTAAACATTTTTATTTTTTACAACAGCAGGTGCACTCACATCGTACTCTGCATCAGCTATAACGCTGTCGTCACAGTTTTTGCCATAAAATGAGTGAACAAAGTACATATAATCACCTTGCTCAATATATCTGAATATGGGATCATCGGGCGTTTTTATATTGAGCTTATTCCATCCCATGTGAGGAATTTTAAGACTCTTATCAATATCGCCCTCAAATGAACAGATTTCACCTTTTATAAAGCCAAGACCTTCATGCTCACCGTATTCATAACTTTTTTCAAAAAGCATCTGCATACCAAGACAGATACCAAAAATATATTTGCCCTGAGCTGCACATTCTTTGAGAAGCTCAAAAAGACCTGCATCGTGAAGCTTTTTAACGGCATCGCCAAAAGCTCCGACACCGGGAAGAATTATTTTATCGGCTGAACGGATTTCATCGGCATCACCTGTAATTTTGCAATCAATTCCGAGAAATGTCAATGAACTCTTTAAAGAAAAGAGATTTCCGCAACCGTAGTCAACTATAGCTATCATTATAAAACTCCTTTACTGGAGGGAATCTCATCACCAAGAGAGGCGTCAATGCTAACAGCTGTTTTCATTGTACGGGCAAATGACTTAAAAATACCCTCAATTATGTGATGAGTGTTTTTGCCGTCAAGCAATTTAATATGAAGCGTAACATTACAGCTTCTGACGAACGCCCAGAAAAATTCCTCAACAAGCTCTGTATCCATATCCCCTACCTTCTGGCAAGGCATACCGGCATCAAAGTTGAGATAAGATCTGCCACTGATATCAATGGCAGTGAGCACAAGGGTTTCATCCATAGGAAGAATCATACTGCCGTAACGGGTAATTCCTCTTTTATCACCGAGAGCCTCGCTGATCGCCTGACCGAGAACAATACCAACATCCTCAACAGTGTGATGAAAATCAACCTCTGTGTCACCCTTGCAAGTTACATCAAGATCTATTCTTGAATGCTTTGAAAAAAGCTCAAGCATATGATTTAAAAATCCGCAATCAGTGTTGATATTGCACTTGCCCGTACCGTCAAGGTCAAGGCGAAGGGAAATATCAGTTTCTCTTGTTTTACGGTTTATCTGTGAAACTCTCATATCAATACTCCTCGGCTATTTGTGAAACAGCAGAAATAAGACCGTCCATCTGCCAGTCATCACCAACGGTGATTCTTACATATTCACTTATTCTCGGTTTGTTGAAATATCTGATTAAAATGCCCTTTTCTTTAAGCTTTAAATAAAGCTGCTGGGCAGGGATTTTATTGTGTTTTGCAAAAATGAAGTTTGACTGTGAGTCAAGACATTCAAAACCGCAACCTCTGAGCATAAGCTTTGTCTTTTCACGGATTGCAACAGTTTTTTTGTTGCATTCACGATAATATGCATCATCAGCAATTGCAGCGGCACCAGCCGTAACACCAAGAGTGTTGATGTTGTAAGGATTGAATGAATACTTGATTTTTTCAAGATCAGCAATCAACTCTTCACTTGCAAGAGCAAAACCGAGACGAAGACCTGCAAGTGAACGGCTTTTTGAAAAAGTTTGTGTAACAATAAGATTATTGTATTTTTTGAGAAGACCTACGCAGGTTTCTGAACAGAAATCAACATAAGCTTCATCGATAATTACGATATTATCGGGATTGGATGCCACGATTTTTTCAATTTCATCAACGCTGAGCACAAGACCTGTCGGCGCATTGGGGTTAGCGATAATAATATTTTTGTTGATGCCTGTATAGTCATTGACATCTATAGTAAAATCATCTTTCAGCGGTTTCTGAATGAGATTGACTTTAAACAGATCACAATAAACAGGATAAAAACTATATGTAATATC
>JAZRME010000151.1:0-10749 GCA_045647325.1 Acutalibacteraceae bacterium
CATTACGCACCTCAGTCGGCAGCAAGACACTTTCACCAAACAAAAACACTACGACAGCAACAGCAACAACAGCCACCGTCACCGCAGCAACTATCAGCTTTTTTGTGCCGATTTTTTCTTTTAATTTTTTTATTTTATCTCTTTTATTATTACTGCCTGCGACAGGCGAACCTATCGCAGGCGATTTCTGTTTTTTATTCTTTTTTGACATTTTTGTCACCTGTTATTTCCAGGGCAGATTTTCAATGCCCCATACCTGTTGATAACGGTTGATCTGAATGGCCTCAACGCTGACAGAAAGATGACCGACAGCATCTTTAGTCATTGTTGTTTCAGCAAATTTTTCATCATCAAAATCGCTGATGATTGACTTATCATAGTTCTCAAACAAACCTGTATCTTCTGTATAATAAATACAATAATCGTTTTCACGGTTATCATACCACTTATCAGCAAATTCATAAGGCAAAAGAACATTCTGGGTTACTGTGCCGTCAGGCATTGTCCACTGAACACTCATTTTAACTCTTACATAAGAATTAGAATAACCTCTGTGAATAACGTTAATTCTCAGATTGCCTACATAGTTAACATCCTCAGGGTTGGTTGACAACAAAAGCATACCGTTTTTATCTTTTTCAAGGTTGATTTGCTTTCCGCTTTCATCAACAAGATAAACATTCGCTTTTGTTTTAAAACCTGCGAGAGTACCTAACTGTGTTATAGAGTTGGTGCTTGAATACCATGCTAAAGAGCCTGAAATTATTCCAATAACCGCAACAACACATATAATCAAAACGGCTATTTTTCTTCTGCTGTTTTTCATGTTTCAGCCCTTCCCTTTCAAAAATTATCTGACTAAAGCTCCGTCAATATCCTGAGTTGAAGTCATGGTAATATTAATTTTATACTCGATTTTTGACCATACAGAGTCAATAAACATAAACTCTTCCTCTGCTTCGTCATACTCAACCCACATTGCAATTTTTACTGTTTTTGTTTCGCCGGGGTTAAGATTTATATAATATCCTGAATTTCCGTCTGCGCCCACGTTGTGATTGTTAAGCGCTTGTTCTGTCATTTCACCGTTAAATGTTTTTAACATTGTTGCTCTGACACTATTGTCAACCATAATATCATCGGTGAAATAGAAATAACGCAGACCTTTTGTATCATATTCATTTTTAACGGTTGCATAAACTCTCGCCGGCATACCGCCGTTGTTAGTAACATCAATCTCTGTTATTTCAACAACCGTATCAAAAAGTGTTTCGTTCTCATCTTCAAAAGCTGTTGCGCCTTTAAATGTTATTGTGTTATCAAGTGAATATTCGCCGTCAACATCAAAGTCAGCAAAAACAAATGTGTTTTGTGATTCACTGATATTCTGGCTCTGATAAGACCATGCTGTTGTGGGTGACATCAATGAAAAATAGCAACCACACATAACAAGAACCAAAGCCATCGCCAAAGCTGAAAGCTTTTTGAATTTACTCATTTTTGCCACCTCTCTTTCTTACTTTTGAAATAACTGTTGAAACGGTAATGATACCTATCAGAACAGTTGCAATAATAACACTTAAGGTTATCAGGTTAATTTCATTAAATGCTATTGAAAAATAACCTAATAAAGGAACGCTGTACCATACCTTGCCCACAATCTGTTCACTCATTGACGGCTGAGGGTCTTCGCTCTGATTGGCGTCACCCTTGGTACGGATTGCTTCGGCATCATAATCTACAGAAACAATTTTATGTGTAAAATAACCCGACCCGTCAGCAAACTGAACGGTAACAACATCACCCTGTTTCAACTCAGAAAACTCTGTTTGTTTAACAAAAACAACATCGCCTCTGTTGATTGAGGGAGCCATACTGTCGGTAACAACCGAATAACCTCTTGCGCCTGAAAAAATATTAAAAAATACAAACCCCACACACAAAACGGTTATAATGGCCAACATATTAAAAAGGATGTTGATGGGCTTAATCTTCATAATTACTCTACTTCGGTGGCAACCTGATACTCACCAAGGCTGCTCCAACCAACATAATCTGCCTGTTTTGCTTCAAAAATCACATTGACAGTAACCTCATTACCGGAATAAAGGTTTGCATCAATAGACTCTTTATAACAAACACTTTCAATTATTTCAACATCAGCAATATCAGGGCTGATGGTATAAACATCATCAAGACTTGTGAGTGTTGATTTGCCATAATCCGGGCCGACGTAATAATAACAATTTCCGTCAAGGCCGTTATCATACGGCAGCCACTGCTCCGGATTTGCAAAAACTACCTGAAGGTCATCTTTTTCGCTGCCTGAATATACAACCTCTTTTGCAACTCCGTCAGCAAAGCTTGTGTATTCAATTCTGACTCTTATCTGAGAGTCAACAGTTGAGCTGTTATACATTGAGATTGAAGCTTCGTCGCCCTCAAGCATAACGAGATTCTGACCGGGATAAATACATGCATTACCGTAAAAATCCTCTTCAAGGGTGTCAAGTGAAACGGCTGAAGAGCTGTCAAAGCTGACAACACCGATTGTAATTCTCTGGGCTCTTTTTACAGAGGTAACAAACCACGCATAGGAGCTGTGGCTTGTCATAATTCCCATAATCACAGCAAGGGAAGCAACAAATGCAATTATTCTTTTTATCATTACAGTTCCTCCTCCTGCGAAGATTTTCTTTTTAAAATAAACAATTCAATTTCAACTGCAATCCAAGCAATATAAACTGAAGCTATTATAATTTTACCAACTACTGTGTTGAGATATTTGGCAATATAGCCTACAAACGGAATAGAAAAATCAACTCTTCCGCGGGTGTAATAATAACTCGTGGGTTCGGGGTCAGCCTCTTTGTTAGCGTCGCCCTTTGTTATAAACATCTGATTGTTTTTATCAATTTCAATAACCCGGTGAGTAAAAAACTGAGTTTCATCATCATTATTAAAGGTTAAAATATCGCCGGGCTTGATCTGGTCAAATTCAACTTCTTTAACAAAAATGAAGCTGCCTTTCGGAATTGTCATACCCATACTTTCTGTTCTGATATAAAATGTTTCATACCCAAGCAATTTTGGAATCAGAACAACCATCAGCAAAAAAGCAATCAAACAATAAGCAACAGAACTAATCAGTATTTTTAGTTTTTCTTTTGCGCTTACTTTCGGGTTCATCAGTCTGCTCTTCCTCCGTGTCATTGTTTTTGTTAATAATCAGGTTAATCAGATTTACTGCCTCTAAAAATGTGATAATAACAAGAGGAATAACTATCAAAAATAAAATTATGTTGGGGTTTTGTAAAAATCCGATAATTGAACCCGACATCACGCCAAGATTTAAAATAACCTTGCCGATAACCCGTTTTCCGTAAACAGGGTATTCGTCCACATATTCGTTGGCGTCACCCTTTGTGACAAACTGCTTTTCTCCGCCTTTGAGATAAACAATCTCATTGATTCGATGGGTGTTAACCATATCGGCTATCTGACCACCGGTGGAATAAAAGCTGATAACATCGCCAACTTTAAGCTCCTCAGCCGAAACCTTGCGGGTGACAATTATGCTGCCGGTTTTATACTCAGGCTCCATTGAACCTGTCTGAATTTTCAAAACACTGTAACCCAACACACTCGGAACTTCATTGGCATCGGCTTTTAAAACTGATGCAAAAATAACAAAGCCTACAACAAAAACCAAAAATGTCAGCGTCGCCATTACAGCAGATATAATTTTTTTAACTTTCATAATCAGCCTACCTGCTGACCCTGAAGCTTGACTTCACCTAATTCAGCTGAGCCTTCAACAGAATCTCCGCCTGTTATAACATAAACATCGTAATAAACTCTGTAATCGTTGTTGCCCTCTAACTGTGAATCAGATATATCATAAGCAAAAACGTTTGAAACAGTGTATTCTGACATTTTCATACCGGTTTTGCTTTCAAGCTCAACGCCTGTTGTGTTGCAAACTATTTTATAATCAAAATAAATATAGGGTAACAAATCATTGGTTGAAACAAGATTTTCAAAAGACATAACCAATCTGATCGGAACATCAGGGAAAGTCTTGACATCTATTCTATACATTTTTTTCTGACCTTCAACCATATTGTTCATTTCAAGGTCACCGTTAAGAATTTCATAAGTTGCGCCGTTATCAGTTGACTCATAATAATCAACTGACAAGGTTGAACCGTTAACCCTACCGGTAAACATAGCAAGGTCACCCTGATTTGTAACCGCATACCAAGCAAAGGTAACAGCCACTAAAGTAAGGGCAGAAGCGATGAGCAATATTAAGTTTTTAACTACGCTGAAATTATTTTTCATTACTTTTAACCCTCAAGTTTAAATTTACTGTTATCTTACAAGGTGACCCCACAGGGACGTAAGTCCCCATGGGATATCAGTTTTAACTATAGATATTTCAAGAGCAACGGTATCTGTTTTTGTTGTTTCAACAAATACGCCCTGTGCCCCTGCATCAATAACGGAAACATCGTTACCTGCGCCATCTTTAGCTGTGACAACAATGTCATAACCTTCTCTGATGTCAGCATCAACATAGAAACCGTCAGTTGTAACAAGAAGTTTATTCATTCTTACAGGCACTGACTCACATGTTGTGTAGATGTCAGATGTAACCACACCGTCACTGTCGAGCCTTGACTTGATAAGAATACCTACAAGGTCATCGCTCATAAAGTCATCGCCTGAATCGTTTGTCAAAGTATATTCGATAAATGTATTGCCGAGAGTTGCTTCAACTGTTCCTACATCGTTGCAAAGTCTTTCATAAGTCTTTGAAACACCGTTGCAGCTGACTGTAAGAGACATATACTCAGCGTAAAACTTAGTTCTGTTAAGCTGAGCTGTCTGACCGTCAACAACTGCTGTTTCACCGGCGGCCCATTCAAGAGCATAAACATCAGAACCGAATGTAACATCAGCAGGTAATGTGACAGGCTGTGAAACACCTGCGCCGTTTAATACAGACTCGTCTGTCTGAGCAGGGTTTGTGATGACAACACTCAAAACGGTGCTCATCTCAGCATCAGCATCTGCGTTGTCAATCACAGCCTTGAGATAAGGATATGTGTTGACATTTGTGCCGAATGCAGATGAAAGATTTTCACCTGAAACAAGCTCACTTGTTGTGAGTCTGCCGCAGCTTTCGTCAAGAACGTTTGACACAGCTGTGAGGTTTTCATCATTATTCATATATTTATCGAAATAGAGATTTTTGTAATTTTCGCCGTATGCGTAGCCTACAACACCGGCAACGAAACAGTCACTGCCATAGAGTTTAACACCGTTTCTTGTTGCGCTGACACCGCCTGATGTATATGCATCAGCAACATCACCGTAAGCAACACCGATAAGACCGGCTACAGCTCTGAGAGCTTCATCATTTGCTGCCGCTGTGAAATCGGCTGTAACTGCAGAGGCAGAATATACACTCTCAACATCACAATAAGCAACACCGACGAGACCGCCTACACCGACAACTGACTTGCCGTCAGCAACCTCTGCGCCCGAGACTTTAACAGAACCGGCGCTGAAACTCTGTTTAACTGCATCGCCGTCAGCCACACCAACAAGTCCGCCTACACCTGCAACTGAATTTTCATCAGCAGAGTCGGCAATTGAGCTGACATAAACATCTGAGAGTGATGAGCTTGTGTGAACAGAGCCTGACTTCATAACACCAACAAGTCCGCCTACACCGGCAAGAGCTGTATCAGTGATTTCGCCATTGATATCACCGAAAGTATTTGAGTTTGTGATAACTGCACAGGATACACCAATCAATCCGCCTACTGCATTTTCACCGTCAACAGCGATATCTGAGTAAGAATTATTGACTGTTCCGCCTTCCATAGAGCCGATAGCGGCACCTGTTGTCAAACCGGAAACATAACCTGCTTTATTGCTGTTTTTAACTGTGAGGTTTTCAACAGCAGTGTATTTACCTGCAACACCTGCAAGAGCACCTGTCTCGCTGCAACCTGTTACGTAAACATTATCAAATGTAATGTCGGTAAAGTCGGCAACGTTTTCTTCTGTTCCTCCGATTGTAGCGAATAAACCTGTTTCACCATTGGGGTTGTTGATTCTCATATTTCTGATAACATAACCGTTACCGTCAAAATCACCCATATAGTTGCTGATAGGTTCTATTGCATTTTCATCGCTTAACGCATCGGCCTCAAAATCAATATCAGCAGTAAGAACTATAGCAGCCTCACTGTTATTGAGATAATCAACAAGAGCTTCGTATTTGCCCTCAGGCTGACTCAGAGCCTCAAAATGCTTTGCGAGAGAAATATAAAGTGTGTTTTCTTCGTTTCTCTGAGGAAGAAGTATAACTCTTGTGAAATCGCCTTCGCTGACAACAACATAAGGTGTTTCGCCATCGAAGCAATCGTTATAAATCTTGTCGCCATCGATATAAAGATCGTCTTCACCTGAAAGTGTTGATGTTGAAAGGCTTATGCCGTCACCCTTGATTGAAACAGGATATGCAAAACCATTGACAACATCTGTTCCTTCTTTAACATCTGCAATAACAGGAACTGCAGCAAACTTTGCAAGAGCAACTGAATATTCATCAGCCATATCAGGAACCGGATAATATCCCTGAGCACCTGACCAACCGTCAAGACCCTCGGGAAGAGAAGCCATAAGGTTACCTGCAGAAACTGAAGTTACATTTTTATCGTTTGTTCCGAGAGAAGTAACATCGCTATAAACAAACTCTGCTTCATCGGCAATAATTGCATTATATGTTGCAGATGCATTTGTACCGCCGATAACTGCACGTGTAACGGTAACTTCACCGTTATTTTCACCAACAGTAATGCTTTCGCCACCTGTTGCCACACCTGTTGAAAGAATGTCTGTAATCGCAAGGTTGCCTTCGTTAACACCTG
Organism: Acutalibacteraceae bacterium; assembly: GCA_045647325.1. Taxonomy (GTDB): domain Bacteria; phylum Bacillota; class Clostridia; order Oscillospirales; family Acutalibacteraceae; genus CAG-488. The sequence goes on from JAZRME010000151.1 coordinate 6,948, forward strand.
TAACAGTACCGCCGACTGAGTTGACAGTTGTTGCTGTTACGCAGTTATCAACTGAGCAGTTGCCCTTTGTAACACCGACAAGACCACCAGCTGATTTCTGAGCGTTAAGAGTTGTAACAGCCACACAATCAACGAGCTTTGATGAAGCCAACTGACCGACAACAGCACCTACAGCTCTTTCACCTGAAATGCTGCCGCCTTCAACAGAGCAGTTAACAATACCGTCAACAGACTCGCAATAACCTGCGATACCACCAACAAATGAACCACCCTTAATTGAGTTAAAGCCGAAGCCATCAGACTCATCAAGAATTTCAAGATGAACGTTTTCAACCTTACCTGATGCCTTGATATCAGCAAACAAGCCAACATAATCGGCATCGCTGTTAATATAAAGTCCGCTGATGACAAAGCCGTTACCGTCAAATTCGCCGGCAAATGCTTTGATTGGTGAATATCCGTCATACAACGCACCATAAACTGAATTGCCTTGTGAGTCAGATGAAATTCCGTAATCATCAGCTGTGATAACGATATCATTCATCAAAATATAGTGAGCGTTGCTTCCGTCAGGAATTGAGTTAAGCTCAGCAATATTATAAATTTCATAAGGTGATTCCTGTGTTCCCTCACCTTTGAAGATAATTTCAACTTCAGGCTCAACTTCCTTTCCGTCGAAATTCTGATACTGCATAACTTCGCGCTGGAAAGAGTCAACACCATTAGTTACTGTGTTGTTATTAAACATCTTTGCGAATGTTTCATCGTCTTCCGGAAGAGTTTCAAACAACGCAACAACACTTGCGCTGTAATCAGCTTCACCTGAAAGCTCGGTTGAAACCTCGTTAGCTGAAACAAGCATATCACCGTCAGCTTCACAAGATACAATTGCAATAATTCCGCCCTCAGCATATTCGCCGTTAACAGAACCGCTTACTACACAATCAGTAATTGCCAGTTCGCTTTCAGCAACAGCAACAACACCACCTGCATTTTCACCTGTGATATCAGCAGTAAGTGAGCAATTGTCAATTTCAATTCCGTTACCCTCAACAACAGCAACAACTGATGCGGCATTCTGAGCCTCTACGCTGCAACCCGAAACTGAGCATGAGCTTATAGTTGAAGCGTTGGCGCTTGCGATACCTGCTACAGCACCTGCACATTCATCAGCTTTGATTGTTGAGTCTGAAATATTGATATTTGTAAGTTCAGCATCTGAAGAAATGTTTGCAGCAACAACACCTGCAGCTGAAACACCCTCAATTGAAGCGGACCTGAAGTTCAGGTTGCTTATTTTTGCTGAAGATGTAAGGGTTTCAATAAGACCGGCATTATCAGCCTTGACCTCAAGATCTGAAACAGTAAATCCGTTACCGTCAATCACACCTGAGAATGAATCAACAGGAGTCCACGGCTGTGAAATTGTAACATCATTTGAAAGAACGAAATGAGCTGACGGATAAACACCCATAAGCTTCAATGTATCTTCATTACAGATAATGTACGGATTATCTTCAGAGCCGTTGCCTGACATACCGACGATGCTTATCATATCAACAGCTATCTCAATGCCGTTGGAATAAGCGATAACAAGAGTTGTATCATCAAGTGATGTGGCTTTGGCAACGATTGATTCGCCGTTAAAGGATACAAGATTTTCAGGGTCTGTTGAAACATTTTCAAGCTTGAATTCTACGCCGTCAACGCTGAACTCTCTTGCATCGCCCTGAGCATAAAACAACAGCTCAACAGCATCTTCAATCTTAAGTTCATCCTTACCGACAGCAACAAAGTCACCGTCAAAAGCCCTGATATTATTTACATCAACAAATGCCTGTGAACATGCAGCAAGCTGATATGAGTTAAGATCAGCCTCGCCAAACATAGGCGCTGATGTCTGATATGATGAATAAATAATGTTTTTCAGTGAAACATCGTAATCATCTGATGAATATATATCTTTGTCTGCCGAAGCAACAATGATACCGCAGATTTCACCATTGAGTGAAGCTGAAACAACTATATTTTCAGCTTTTATTACGCCAAAAGCGTCACAAACAACACCGGACGCAGCAACCACACCGTTGATTTCGCCACCGATAACTACGTTATTGACAGTTGCTTCAGAGTCAAGCTTAGCAATAACACCGGCAGCATATTCACCTGCTACAGATGCAAATGACTCTGCGTCAGATACTGTTATATTTGTTCCGCAACCAACTACGCCACCTGCATAACGGGCTGAGTTGACTGTTACATCACTGAGTTCAACAGCTGAAACTGTTGTGTCAACTGCTCTTGCAACAACACCTGCCGCATAAACAACACCGTTAGCGCTGATTGTTTCAGGGGTTGAAACTACAAGATCTGAAGCCTTGATATTTGTGATTTTGCTTGACTGTGCGTATGCAACGATTCCTGCAACAGAACCATTTTCAGAAGTAACACTGATGTTGCCTGAAACAGAAACATTAGTTATAACAGCATTAACAGCCTTTGTTGCAACACCTGCAGCGAGATTATAACCTTTTGCTGTTAAATTGATACTTACATTTTTGATTTCAGCGTCTGAAACAGCGCCGAACAATGATGCATTTTCACTGTCAATAAACAAGCCGTTTATTGAATAACCTGCGCCGTCAAAAACGCCTGTGAATGAAGCTTCTTCTGTTCCTAAAGGCTCAAATCCTGCGCCCTTGTTATAGAAGCTGCCACCAAACTCAAAGTCACCCTTTGTGAAGTTGATGTCATTGGTGAGAACAAAATATACACCCTCACCCATATAATCTCTGATTGCATCAAGCTCAAATCCGTCAGAAATCTTATAAGGATCAGCCTGAGTACCTGAACCCTCAAGAGCAAGTCTGATATCTGACTCAACCTCAAAGTGAACTTTCAGAGCAATATTGTTATCTGCAGCGAGTCTGTATGTTGCAACAACAGAGCTTACTGAAGATTTATTGGCTTTAATAACAACCATACCTTCGTCAGAGTCGATTACACTTACTCTGTCTTCTGACTCTGACTGCCAACCAACTGACTTATCAAACACAAAGCCAAGCTGCTCAGCTTTTGAGTTGCTGACATTGACAGTTACATTTTCATCTGTTTTAAGCACAGCGCTTAATGATGACTCAACAAACTTGTCAAGATCAGTGTATGTTTCTTCACCGACAGCGCTATTGTATGCACCGAGTGAAGAGTTGTAGGTTGATATAACAACATCTTTAACAGCTGAGCTGATAAATTCATTGTTGATGCTGCCTATAATGATAGCTGAGTTGCCGTTTTCAACGCTGTTGATTGTTGCGCCGACAACACAACCTGATACTGCGATTGATTCAGAAGTTTCAGATGTTACATTACCGATAATTCCACCGACAAAATCGTAACCATTGACTCTGCCGCCAACATTGACATCTGAAACAGAAATATCAGAAAGATTTTCACAGCTTACCTTACCGATTACACCGCCTGTGCCGACGGGGAGCTTGGTTGATGAAGCAAATCCGTTAATTACAGCGTAAGAAGATGACTCGGAAACAGTAACCTTACCCTGAACATCACCGATAAAGCCACCTGTTGCCAGAGCGCTGTTGACAGTAACACCGCCTGTAATAACAGCGTTGCTGATTTCAGCCTCTGAACCGTTTGTAACAGAAGCGATCAAACCGGCTGAAGCTATAGCATCTTCAACAGGGCTGATAACACCTGCGCTGACTCTTGAATCACAAACAACTGATTTTGTTGTGTTGATTGTTGAACCGATAAGACCACCGGCAACCTCACCGATGACTGT
>JAZRME010000152.1:0-5142 GCA_045647325.1 Acutalibacteraceae bacterium
CATACGGTTAGTCTGAGTCATATATTCCGCAATAAGTTGAAGAATGTTTACATAACAGCTCAACTGTTCCTGTTTTATGGAAGGTATATTTTTTACAGCGCTGCATAGCAAATCTTCATTCTCAAAGTAATCATTTGAATTTTTTAATATATTAAGCGCACTTTCTTTTTTATTATCAGTAATCTGCCCCATAATAACATAGCCGGACAAAATACCATAATTATAAATAGGTGCGACAATTTCAATAAGACCGCAATGACACTTATAAGAATAAGCCTCGCCCGTTTTTCTAACTGTTTCAAAAGCCTTCAGGTCTGCATCAATGCAGCGTTGACGACAACAAGGCGATTTCTGAACTGTTTTGCAAAACGGCAATAAATCTTCGGGGTAGCTGGTAATTTCATTAAATTCAAGATCATGCAGAGAAATTCTTGCACCTGTAACTCTATGAAAATCCTTTAAAATTTCAATTGTTTTAAGTTTAGTATCCATAAACATCACTTCGTAAAATTTGTACTATTTTACTAATTATTATACATATTTCTATTGAAAAATCAATACTGTAATTGTATTATTATATCAGAGGCGATAAATTATGAATTATACTATAGGCGTTGACATAGGCGGCACAAATATAGCTGTCGGAATAGTTGATGAAAATTATAATGTTGTTATAAAAGATTCTTTTAAAACAAATGCACCGAGAAGCGCAGAAGACATTTGTCTTGATATCATAGCAACATACAAAAAATTATCTGAAACTGCGAATATCGATATCAATAAACTCACTCAAATCGGTATTGCCTGCCCCGGAATAATAAAAGACGGAACCGTTGTTTCAGCTGCAAACCTTAAATTCAACAATGTTCCTCTTAAAAAAATCACAGAAGAATTGACAGGTCTTAAATGTGAAATCTGCAATGATGCAAACGCAGTTGCTCTTGCTGAATATATTGTTTCGGGAAACAGCGAAATACATTCTCTCGTTGCAGTTACAATCGGCACCGGCATTGGCGGCGGAATTGTAATTGACGGAAAAATCATTGACGGATTTAACGGAGCAGGAGCTGAACTTGGACATATAACCGTTGAAAGAGACGGACGGCGTTGCGCTTGCGGAAGCCGTGGTTGCCTTGAAACCTACTGCTCTGCTAATGCTCTTGTCAAAGAAACAAAAAAAGCTATGATTGATAACCCTGACAGTAAACTCTGGGATATTTGCAGCAGCATAGACGATGTTGACGGAAAAACAATTTTTAAAGCCGTAAAACTCAACGATAAGGTATCAGAAGAAGTTCTTTCAAATTTTCTCAATTATCTGAGCATCGGCGTAATCAATATGATCACTCTTCTTCAGCCGGAAATTCTTGTAATCGGCGGCGGTATGTCAAAAGAGAAAGATGCACTTATTGAGCCGTTGAAAAAACTTGTTACAGAAAACAGTCTGACAAAAAATTTAGCTGAAAAGACAACAATAAAAACAGCTGTTCTTTTTAACGATGCCGGTATTGTTGGCGCAGCAGCTTATATTAAAAGTAAGTGATGGTGATGTTATGATTATTAAAAACGCTTTACTGAAAAACGGTATATCTGACATTATAATTGATGACGGTATAATCACTGAAATAGGTTTGTTTAAAGCTGAAGGTGATATAGATGCAAAAGGAAAAAGAGTTATTCCCGGCTTAATCGACACCCATATTCATGGCTTTATGGGAATTGATACTGCTGACGGCAAATTAGATGAAATTGCACACAACCTTGCCTTAAACGGAACAACATCCTTTTTACCCACCACGATGACCGACAGCGTTGAAAATCTTATTAAAATAACAAACCAGCCTTTGCCTCAGAACGGCGCAAATGTTATCGGTTATCACCTTGAAGGGCCGTATATTTCACCGGCCAAAAAGGGTGCTCAGAATGAGGCATATATCAAAAACCCTGATACAGATGAATTCCGTCAGTTTAATAATGTTGCCAACATCAGTCTTGCACCCGAAATTGACGGAGCAGAAGATTTTATAAAAAACTGCGGATGCAAGGTATCTATAGGTCATACAGCTTGCGACTGTGAAACTGCAATAAAAGCCATTGAAGCAGGTGCAGACTGTCTGACACATACTTTTAATGCTATGCCTCCCCTTCTTCACAGAGCTCCCGGCCCCATAGGTGCAGCAGCAGAAAAAGAAATCTATACAGAACTCATCTGTGATGGCAGACATGTTGCAAAAGCCGCTGTTCTGTCACTTTATAAAATGATGGGCAGTGATAAGGTTATCTTTATCAGTGATGCAATACGACCTGCCGGACTCCCTAACGGAAAATACTCCTCAGGCGGACTTACTGTAATCATGAACGACGGTCAATTAACTCTTGAAGACGGCACACTTGCCGGAGGTTCTCAACCATTGATTCAATGTGTTAAAACTGCAGTCAGCTTCGGAATTGATTTTTATGAAGCTGTTAAAATGGCAAGCGAAACACCCGCCAAAAGATTTAATCTTAACAAAGGAAAAATTGAAAAAGGATACGATGCAGATATTATTATTATCAATGATGATTTCTCTGTGTCAGACGTTATAATAAACGGTAAGCTTTATAAATAAGCTAAACCTCAAGAAAAAACGAGTTGCAATACGCAACTCGTTTTTGTTATAACTGATTATAAAGATGTGGGAAGATACTGACACTTCGTTTCAGAATACCATTCATATAGGCAATTGCAGTACCATAATTGGTAACAGGTGTTCCGCTGTCAACGGCTGTTTTTATGCGATAAAGCATTTCCCTTTCGGTAACCATACAACCACCGCAGTGAATAATCAGACTATACGGTGTAAGATCTTCGGGAAATTCCGTTCCGGATGTTGTTTTAATAACCAGATCTTTTCCCGTATATTTTTTCAGAAGTGCCGGTAACTTTACTGTTCCGATATCGTTGCATTGTCTGTGATGAGTACAGCCCTCTGAAATGAGCACAGTATCACCGTCACACAATTTTTCAATGAAAGCTGCACCTCTGACCGCTTCATCAAGAAATCCTTTATACCGTGCCATCAGAATTGAAAAAGAAGTAAGCGGAATATCTTCAGGAACAATTTTTGAAACATATCCAAAAGCCTGACTGTCTGTGATAACAAGATTTAATTTATCACCTATTTTATTCAGCGTTGTTTCCAGCTCTGTTTCTTTAGTGACAATTGCTATGGCATTGGCATCAAGTATATCACGGATTGTCTGCTGTTGAGGCAGAATAAGTCTTCCTTTAGGTGCAGATTCGTCGATAGGTGTCACAAGCACAACCATATCACCTGCAGAAATTTTATCGCTGATTATATAGCGGCTTTGTTCATCGGTTTTATAAAGTGAACCTATTTTTTCTTTAAGCTCGTAGATATTATCTTTATTAAGGGCGCTGACAGAAATCTCGTTTTCTTTAAGATTTTCTGCCTTTTTTATATCAGACTTATTAAAAGCTATAACATAGGGAATTTTTTTAGTCTTAAAAATCTCTATGAGTTCCTTGTCAGAATCATCAAGCCCTGTTGCAGAGTCAATCACAAGCACGGCTACATCTGTTTTGTTAAGTATCTGTTTAGTCTTTTTAATACGAAGTTCACCCAATTTACCTTCATCATCATAACCGGGAGTATCAATAATCACCACAGGGCCAATAGGAAGAAGCTCCATTGATTTTACAACAGGGTCAGTTGTTGTTCCTCTTACATCTGAAACAACAGATAACTCCTGATCTGTTACGGCATTAACAAGACTTGACTTACCTGCATTTCTCTTTCCGAAAAACGCTATATGAATTCTGTTGGATGACGGTGTTGAATTAAGACTCATAGCACACTCCTAAAATCTGAAATCACGGATACCTTCTGCTATTTTTTCAAGGCGATCAGCTGCGATAAGTTTAACCTTCTCTTTAGGAATATTTTCAAGCTCAGCTTCAATCAGTTTTTCACCGATAGCCTTAGTTTCTTCAGAAGCATAATCCATAAGATATTCCTTAAGAGTAATCAGAGCATTGGGATGGCAACAGTTCTGAATCTCACCATTCTTAAGAAGAGACATAAATCTGTCACCTGTTCTGCCCTCACGATAGCAAGCAGTACAGAATGAAGGAATATATCCCATTTCCATAAGCCAACGAACAACCTCATCGAGTGTTCTCTGGTCAGAAACGTCAAACTGCTCTGAATCTGTGGGACGGATTTCTTCTGTATAACCGCCAACAGAGGTTCTGGAAGCACCGCTGATCTGTGAAACACCCAGACGGATAACCTTTTCACGGACAGCCTGGCTTTCACGGGTAGAGATGATCATACCTGTATAAGGTACACAAACACGGATAAGTGCGCAAAGTTTGGCAAAGATGTCATCGTCAATGCCGTTATCAAACACATCGGGGTCAATATCATCAGCCCGTTTAATTCTCGGCACACTTATAGTGTGAGGGCCTACACCGTGAACAGCTTCAAGATGTTCAGCATGCATCAATAAAGCTGCAAACTCATATTTATAAAGCTCAAGCCCAAAAAGAACACCAAGACCTACATCATCAATTCCGCCTTCCATGGCTCTGTCCATAGCTTCAGTATGATAAGCATAGTCATGTTTAGGACCTGTCGGATGAAGTTTTTCATAACTCTCTTTATGATAAGTTTCTTGAAAGAGAATGTATGTTCCGATACCTGCTTCTTTAAGTTTGCGGTAGTTCTCAACAGTTGTAGCGGCGATATTTACATTAACACGGCGAATAGCACCATTTTTATGTTTTATTGAATATATAGTTTTGATGCTTTCAAGAATATACTCAATAGGATTATTAACCGGGTCCTCACCTGCTTCAATAGCAAGGCGCTTGTGACCCATATCCTGAAGAGCGATAACCTCAGCCTTTACTTCCTCCTGAGTGAGCTTCTTTCTTGCGATGTGCTTATTTTTCAGATGATAAGGACAGTACACACATCCGTTGACGCAGTAGTTGGAAAGGTAAAGGGGTGCGAACATAACAATTCTGTTGCCGTAAAATGCCTGCTTGATTTCGTTTGCCAGCTCAAGGATTTTTTCTACCTTTTCGGGAATATCACAAGCAAGAAGCACGCTTGCCTCTCTATAGGTAAGACCACT
>JAZRME010000153.1:0-3291 GCA_045647325.1 Acutalibacteraceae bacterium
GATAAAAAATCAAAAGCAGATGAGCTTATTGAACTTATCAGGTTAGTTGCTGACGGAAAATCAACCAAAAATGAAATTCAGGGCAATCGTGAAATTGCTATCTTTAAAGACGGAGTTACATTATGATTATAGATGCTCATGCTCATTTATGGAAAAAACAAAACGGAATACTCAACGGTCTGCCTGTTGTTGATGTGGGTGAAGGCAAAAGCAATTTCGGCGGTGAAATTCGTCAGATGATGCCTGCGTATATGACTGACGGTGAAAATAATGTTGAGAGATTTATTGCCAATATGAATTATGCTCAGGTCAACGGAGCTGTAATTACTCAGGAGTATATTGACGGCAATCAGAATGAATATCTTTTATCCTGCAAAAGTGAGCGCATAAAAATCTGCGCCCTTTATGAAGAAAAGCCACTTGATGATATCAGTGGATTTGACGGTATAAAAATTTGCGCAGGAAGATTGGCTGATAAAAACCTGCTTAACCATACAGAGCCTTTCAGGGTCGCTGCCGAAAACAACAAATTTATTTCAATTGACCTCGCTGACGGTGGTGAGCAGACCGGAATGATGCAAAAAATCATCAGGATGTTTCCTGATTTAAAAATTGCTGTGGGTCATTTTGGTATGGTCACCCGTGACGGTTGGCTTGAGCAGATTAAACTCGCTGTGAATAAAAATGTTTTCATTGAAAGTGGCGGAATCACCTGGTTATTTAACGATGAGTTTTATCCCTATCCTTCGGCGGTGAAGGCTGTTAATCAGGCTGCTGATATTGTAGGTTTTGAAAAACTTATGTGGGGCAGCGATTATCCTCGCACAATGACGGCAATCACTTATAAAATGAGTCTTGATTTTATTCAGAAAACGAATGAAATCTCATCCGAAAATAAAGAGCTCTTTCTTGGCGGAAACGCAAAAGAGTTTTATTCTTTCGCTGACTTACCGGAGCTTCCTAAAATACCGAATATGGTCGAAGATTAAAATTTCCCTGTTCCGATTATTGAACGGAACAGGGATTCTTTTGCTTTATTTAAAATATTCTTCGGCATAAGCGCTGATTACTTCTTTGGCTTCTGAAGCTGCTTCAGGGTCTTTGTCGAGGGCGTGACCTGAATTTTCATAAAGCACGGTGTCATGCTTTATACCTGCTTCTTTAAGCTTACCTATAAAATCAATTATGTGATTCATCGGAATAAGCTCATCAACCTTGCCGTAAAAAATAGCTGTCGGAATACATCTTTCATTTATATAGTTTATGGGTGAAATTTTTGCCAGAGCCTGTTGAACATCTTCATCATCAAGCGTTTCTTTTGTTATTGTTACGCCACAGGCTTTTGAAAGAATTTCATATTTCCAACTTTCAAATTCACCTTTGATGCCTATAAGAAAATCTTTACGGGTGCAATCTGACGGCGGACAATAACAACACGCAGCGACAGGCTTAACGGGGGAAAGATGATTTTTTGTGTAAGCGTAAAGCAACGCAAGATGTGCCCCGGCAGAGCCTCCTGATAAAATAAGCTTATCAATGTCAAATCCTGACTCAAGACATTTTTTCTTAACGGCTGCAATCGCTGAAGTTATATCGTCAAGTTCATGGTTAATGTTAAGCTCATCGTTGATATAACGATAATTCATTGAGGCGCAGATATAACCACGCTGCGCAAAAAAGTCTGCGTCAGGGTGATGAACGGTTTTATCACCGCTTGTCCAACCTCCTCCGTGAATAAACAGAATCAATCCTGTTTCACTTCTGACATTGTCCGGAATAAAAATATCAACTTTTTGTCTTTCGTGATCGCCGTATGGTATATCTTTAATAATAAGACTCATATTTACTCCTCAACAAAAACATCTTTGATCGCTTCAAGATAACCGTAACCGTAAAGGTCATCAGGCTGAAGATAGCTGGTCTCGGTCCATTCGTTCCAGCTGTTGACAGTTATAAAAGGTGATTTCATATTTCCTTTTTCAATAGACTCATCAGCAAAAGCTTTGATTTTTTTACACGCAGCTTTAAAATTCTCAGGGGTGTTATTAACAACAACACCGGGCATAAAATCATTAAATCTCACATTATTATCCCAGCCTACAGAAATATTAGGGTAGTAGGGGATGTTGAGCTTTTCTGATTCTTTTTTTATTTCGTCGATGTAGTTGTCACATACATCGTTAAAGTCACCGTCAAAGTCTGTTGAACCACCCCAGTTATAGTTGGTTACCGAATCAGCGCCGAGATAATCATACATCTCAGATGAAACAACACCTTTCTGAGTGTCGGTGTCATCAAGCCAGTTAAAAACACGGTTGCGCCAATGCACAAACTGAAGATGAAGCCCTTTGAAACCTGCAGCAACAACTTTTTGACGGAACATTTCAATACCCTTTTTACATTCATCACTTGTGCCGAATGAACGGATAAAGTTATCAATATCAAAAATCATATACACAGGGCAGCCGTCAATACAGTAATAGTTGTCTTTTTTAAAGTACTTTTCAATTGTACGGTCACATATATCAGAAAAAATTTCAGGATTGACAACACCGTTCCAGATAACTGTATCAAGGTCGCTGTCAGAGTTGCGTTTGTCCCAGAGATGGGTTGCGTTGTGATTTGCCCACATAAGACAAAACTTCATCTGATTATTGTTACGGGCTTTTAAAAATCCGTCATTAAGACAGTTTTCAAGAAACGGACGGTTATCATACCAATACCAGTCATATATAAAAACGTTAACTCCGTAATTAACAGCGCAGTCAATCTGCATTTCCATAACACGGCTGTCAGCTTCATTTACATATCCCCAGGTGGGAATACGAGGCCAACGGCAGCCCTCATAGCCTTTATTGGTCATAGCTTTAACGGTCTGCCATTCACCGTAGCCCTCGGGCCAGAAAATTTTAGTGCGTGGTTCATCACCGGTGTATGACGGCCACACAAAAGCAGCTATATCATATTTTTTCATTATTATGTCCTCCTTGGTCAAAAAAATGAATTTCATTTTATAAGTTGATTTTATCATAAGCAAAATACTTTTTCAATAAATAAGGGATTGATTTTTCATATTGCAAATAAACAAAGATACTGTTTTGAATATTAGTTAATATAAACAAAAAACACAGCTTTTTTTTGAAGTTTTAAATTTCTTCTTTTTATTGACATTTTTTAGTTTAAGTGGTATTCTTATTAATGTATAGTACTGTAGTATTATCTACAGATTATTCTAAAAAGAAAAAAAGGAGGATTTAACATGCGTATTACTAAAAAAGCTTTAAGCGTTAT
>JAZRME010000154.1:0-3227 GCA_045647325.1 Acutalibacteraceae bacterium
GCATTGTCCCAGATAATTCTGAAATCCTTTGCGGCAGGTTTAAGCGCAGCAAAGCGACGCACAACTTCATCCGAGAATGTGATGCCTTCGGGGTTTGTGTATTTGGGTACACAGAAAATGCCTTTGACTTTTTCATCTTTGATAAGATTGTCAATCATATCCATATCAGGGCCGTCATCTTTCATAGGAACAGAAATCATTTTGATTCCGAAATGTTCAAGAATACCGAAATGACGATCATAACCGGGAGCAGGGCAGAGGAAAGAAATTTCCTGTGAAGCCCAGGGTTTGTCACCTGCGCCAAAAATCATACACTGAGCGATGTAGTCATACATTATGTTAAGGCTTGATGAACCGAAAACAATAACATTTTTAGCTTCAACCTCAAGAAGCTCAGCAAAAAGGCGCTTTGCTTCAGGAATTCCGTCAAGAATACCGTAGTTGCGTACATCCATACCGTTTTCACATTTATAGTCGCTGTCTGCAACGAGAATATTATTGATTTCATTTGACAAATCAAGCTGGTCTTTGCCGGGTTTACCTCTTGACATATCAAGACTGAGACCCTGAGCTTTATAGCCCTCATAAGCTTTTACAAGCTCTTCTTTAAGTTGTAAAAGCTGTTCTTTTGATAAATCTTTGTACTGTGTCATATATTCCTCCGAAAATCAGGGCGTGTTATTATTATAACCCGCCCTATATAAGTTTATTTTATTCTGCAGTTTTGTTATCAAGATTTTTTGATATAAAGTCAATAACCTTGGCTTCATACTGCTCTTTTGATTTGTAATAGCTGTCAGCGTGTGCTGCTTCAGGGACCCAGAAAAAGTCCTTGCTTGTCGGACACGCATCATAAAGCCTCTGACCGTATTCAAAAGGGACAAATGTATCTTCACGGCCGTGAATGAATAAAACAGGATTTTTTGCGTTGACCATATTGCCCAACGGGTCAGATTCCTGAAGTCTGTAACCTGCAAAAATTTTGCAAAGCACATTTGTTGATGCCAACAGGTGTTTACATTCCATACCGATAGTATCTCTGGCTGTTTTATAAACCTGATCGTATGCGCAAACAAATCCGCAGTCCTCAATAATGAGCTTGACCTGGTCAGGCGGATTCATTTCGTTTACATTCATAACCGTTGCCGCACCCATTGAGATTCCGTGAAGGATTATTTCAATGTCTTCACCGAAACGCTCAATAAGATAGTTAATCCATAAAAGAATATTTTTACTGTCAAAAGAACCAAAACCTATAAAGTAACCTTTGCTCCTGCCGTGGGCAGTAAGGTCGGGGATAAGATAATTATACCCTAATTTTTCACTGTAAAAAGGAAACATGTGACTGAATTCATTGTTGCCGGTGCTGCCGTAACCGTGAACGCAGATAACAAATCTTTTGGAATTTTCGTTAGGCACAAACCATGCCTTCATAGTCTGACCTTTACAGCTTTTCAGCGTCAGGTCTTCAGGGTTTTTAGTGAAAAAATACTCGGTGTTTTTAACCTTCTGATCAGCCTTGTATTGTTGCCACTCATTTTCAGGAGGCTCCTGCTTTGTTTTTTTACCTACAGTAAGTCGCAGACAATAAAAACAGATAATTGTATAAACTATCAGCGCAAAACCAATGACTCCCGCAAGAATGGCAAGTGTAATTTTAACCATAAGCGTTCTCCTTATTTTTCACTGAGAAGCTTGGCGAGTTCATCCATAAATGTGTTGATATCTTTAAACTGACGATAAACTGAAGCGAATCTTACATACGCAACCTCGTCAACACCCTTGAGCTTATCCATTACCATTTCACCGATATGAACGGAAGTAACCTCGCGGTCAAGTGAATTCTGCAAAGCAGCTTCAATGCTGTCAACCATTTTGTCAATAGTTTCAATAGAAACCGGTCTTTTTTCACAAGCTCTGAGAATACCTTTAAACAGCTTGTTTCTGTCAAATGTTTCTCTTGACTTATCTTTTTTTACAACAATAACCGGAACATTTTCGATTATTTCGTATGTTGTGAAACGCTTGGAACAGCTGGTGCATTCTCTGCGTCGGCGAATTCTTTCACCTTCATCTGTGGGGCGTGAATCAATAACCTTGCTTTCTTCAATTCCGCAAAACGGGCATTTCATAAAATCACATCCTGTTTCAGTATAAATATATACACATTGTATAATAACATAACTTTACACATAATTTCAATATTTTTTATCTGATTTTTTCCAAATATTCAAGAGATTTTGCTATTTGTTCAGGTTTTTCGTAGCTCCATGCATATAATTCAATCAGAGCGCTCTTATTATAACCGTTGTTTTTCAGGGAATCAAAAAGCTTTTTAAAATCATATTTTCCCTCTCCCGGAGGAATACAATCTTTATTTGAATCATAATCACTTATATGAAGCTGAATGATATCTTTGCCGAAAAAACGGATAAATTCATACTCATCCGCTTCACTGCGCCTTGCTTGTTTGATGTCAAGCACAAGTCTGAAATCCTCACCGATAAACCGTTTAAGGCGCCTGAGAAATCCCACATCGCTGCCAGCTCTCATATAAACATTTTCGTGAGCAGGTAAAACGCCGAATTCCTTACCTGCGTTACAAAGTTCGGCAAAGCTTTCAAAATAATCAAGCTCATCTTTCGGGGCAACAGGTTTTCCTCCGTGAATAACCACAGCCTCAGCGCCGAGATATGCAGCGGCTTCAAAATACCTTTTATAAAAGTCAATGCCTTCTTTTGCTCTTCTTTGATAACCGCCAAAAAGCATGAACGGTTCAGCGAAAGAGGTGTAAGGGTGAATTGTTCTTACAGATACACCGTAGTCCTCCTTGATCAGGTTTATTTCTTTTATCAAAGGTTGTTGCAATTCTTCACTGCAATTAAAAAATATCTCAGCTGTTTTTGCTCCCATTATACATGCGGTCTCAAAAGACTCCTCTGTCAGCTGGGGATAAAAACATGAAGAAGAAATTCCGATATCCATCAAAACACCTCACAATAAGGTTATTGTAACATATTTATTCAAAAAGGTAAATAATTTGTGAATTTTTAATATTGCTATTGACTTTTTACAAAAAGTGGATAAAATAGATTTAGCACTCACAACCAAAGAGTGCTAACAGACAATAAAATCTTTCTAAGGAGGAAAAAATATATGAAACTCAGACCCCTTGCTGACAGAGTTGTTGTTAAACTCACAGAGGTTGAGGAGACCACATCAAGCGG
>JAZRME010000155.1:0-1492 GCA_045647325.1 Acutalibacteraceae bacterium
CCTCTAACAGAGAAGATATCATCTATATTGATGAAGAAAACCGAGGAATCTGCATCTGGCGTGATGCTCATAACGAATACACTCCCGAAGATTTTCTTCGTTGCCCTAACTGGGTTTTTCTTGTTTATTACTTTTTTAACACGGCAAAAACCCTTATGGCCTATGACCATCTCGACTCAAAGGTTTTTGAAAAAAACACTCTGATTATATCCCCTGTTTTTGTTGCACCTGAGCATCAGGGTAAAGGAATTGCCACAAAACTGATTAAACAAGGAATCAATGACCTTGTGCCTCAGGGATACAAACTTGGTCTTGAGACCCAGAACCCCGATAATGTCCCCTTTTATGAAAAACTCGGTTTCAAAACAATCAGACATGATTATTGGAAAAGAGAAAAAATCCACAACTACTATATGGTCTATGATGAAACTTCACAAAAATAATTGAGGAGAATTTTTTATGAACGGAAACAACAAAGATCTTAAATCTACAATCATCAGCTGTATTGCGGTAGTTATCTGCGCAGCTATAATTCTGGGTACATTTTCTGTTTCAGTTAACAAATTTATTGACTCAAACAGCGCTGTGGTCAGACTTGCAGGTGATAAAAACAGCCTGTCAGCCAACACCGGTTCACCTGACAGCTATCAGAGTGATTACACCGACAGCTATGATTCAGAAGAATCTGTTGACAGCGAAACATCTGAAAACGACGTTGTTATCGACAACAGCATCACCAACACTCAGGGTGACACTGACTCTTCAGCGCCGGGCAACACCGACAACTCTGTTGATAACAACACACCTGACACAATTGATGAAATTGTTGCCTATTTCAACACCAGCATCAATAAAGTCAAGCCCAACGCATTAAAAGTTGTCAAAAACTATGAGAAACGAATTTTTCAGGAAGATAAAACCGATATCCCCGATGCTATTGAATCTACAGCTGAGAGCATGGTCGCTTCTCTTATGGGTGATGACACCGAACCGACAGAATACGCAACAAGAGAAGACATCACCACAAATTTCATCGTTCCGGAGCAAAGTTATTCCAGCCGTCTTAAAAGTGAATGGGTTGAAAGCGCAACCTGTAAAGACAACGGTGAAGAGTATGTAATCAACATTAAACTCAAGGAACAAAAAAATCCCACAGCGGGTAACGGTGTCGGCGCTGTATGTGATGTTATTGAAACTCACGAAGTCGCCAATAAAGTGTCGTTCGTTGAAGATTTTTCCACATTATATTATGATTGTCAGATCACTGCGACAATCAACAAAAAGACAGGCAACACAGTTCATATAACCTACACTACTCCTCTTTTGCTTAATATGACAGTGAACCTTTTCGGCAACTTCACAGGTGTTGTAGCTTTCACCTTTGTAAAAGACTACACAATTACATACTAAAAAACAAAGCTGTCACAGTTTAACGGAATCAACCGTGTGTGACAGCTTTTTATTACCGGGATAACAAAAGCCACCGAGAGCA
>JAZRME010000156.1:0-14113 GCA_045647325.1 Acutalibacteraceae bacterium
TGTGTATTTCTCTTTCGATGATGCCGGTTACGGCTCTGGCGACAGAAATCACAGACATCGGTTTGGGTGGAGCCAGCCCAAACGGGACGCTGCCTGCTGATATAAAGATTCCCGGAGCAAATGCTACGGTTATAGTTAAAATTGAGGCAGGTAAGCTCTCTGAACAAAGCAATACAGATTCTTATAAAAGCCGTAATGAGATGATGGCTCAGATTGTGGCTAAAAGAGCTGAAATTGCCGAAAGAGTTTTTGATAAAGTGCTTCATAAAATAGAAGATTTTACAAAAAGTGATGAGTATATACTTTTTCTTGAAAAAAGTGTCAGAGATATTATGGCTGCCATAGGCGAAGAGGCTGTTATTTTTATAAGAGCCGAAGACGAAAAGTATTTGCCTTCAATTGAAAAAATCTGTCATTCGGTGCAGATTGATAAAACAATAACTCTTGGTGGCTGCAGGGGCGAAAATTCCGTTCGTTCAATGTGCGCTGATGATACGCTTGATGTCAGATTTGAGCAGCAGAAACAAGGGTTTTATGCAACTTCAGGTTTGTCTGTAACGGGAGGTTAATTATGCAAAATAATAAAATTTTCGGCATAAACGGTCCCGTTGTAACTGTTTGGGGCAGGACTGATCTGTCAATGTCAGAGATGGTTTATGTGGGCAAAAAAGGCCTTATCGGTGAAGTTATCCGTCTTGATAAAGATAAGGCTGTTATTCAGGTTTATGAAGACACATCAGGTCTTAAACCGGGTGAGCCTGTTACTTCAACAGGTCAGGCTATGAGCGTAACTCTCGGACCCGGCATACTTGATAATATTTTTGACGGAATTGAAAACCCTCTTGAAGCTGTTGCTGAAAATTCAGGTTCATTTATTCCTAAAGGTGTGACTCTCTCGCCCCTTGATGAAAAAAAGCTTTGGGATGTTACTGTGATCGCTAAAAAAGGTGATTTGCTCAAGGGTGGCGATGTGTATGCGACTTGCCCCGAGACTCAGGTTATCACTCATAAAATAATGGTTCCGCCTGATGTCAGCGGTAAGGTTGTTGAGGTTAAGCCTGACGGCAGATACACGATAAATGATACGGTAGTTGTTATTGAAACAGAGAAAGGTGAAACCAAAAACCTCACTCTTTGTCATAAATGGCCCATAAGAGTAACAAGGCCTATCAGTGAAAGACTGATTGCGTCAAAGCCTCTTATTACGGGCCAGAGAAGTATTGACACTCTTTTTCCTATAGCCAAAGGCGGTGCAGCTGCTGTTCCCGGTGGCTTCGGTGCAGGTAAAACTGTTGTTCAGCATCAACTTGCAAAGTGGTGCGATGCAGATATTATAATTTATATCGGTTGCGGTGAACGAGGCAACGAAATGACTCAGGTTCTCAATGAGTTCAGAGAACTTGTTGACCCGAGAACCTCAAAGCCTCTCACAAACAGAACAACTCTTATTGCCAACACTTCAAATATGCCTGTGGCTGCCCGTGAGGCTTCAATTTATACAGGCGTTACAATTGCCGAATATTATCGTGATATGGGTTATCATACAGCTATGATGGCTGACTCAACATCCCGATGGGCAGAAGCTTTGCGTGAAATATCCGGCCGACTTGAAGAAATGCCTGCTGATGAAGGCTTCCCTGCTTATCTTCCTTCAAGGCTTTCAGAGTTTTATGAAAGAGCAGGATATGTGCGAAACCTTAATGGTTCCGAAGGCTCGGTGTCAATTGTCGGCGCTGTTTCACCGCAGGGTGCTGACTTTTCAGAGCCGGTAACTCAAAACACAAAAAGATTTGTCCGTTGTTTTTGGGCGCTTGATAAAAGCCTTGCTTACGCAAGACATTACCCTGCGATAAACTGGAACGACAGCTATAGTGAATATATAAATGACTTGTCAGCGTGGTACACAAAAAATGTCGGTGAAGATTTTGTGGCTTGTCGCAACGAGATTTTTACAATTCTTGCCGAAGAAAAAAATCTTATGGAAATCGTGAAGCTTATAGGCTCCGACGTTTTGCCTGATGATCAGAAGCTGATTATTGAAACAGCCAGAGCGATAAGAGTAGGTTTTCTTCAGCAGAATGCTCTTATTGATATTGACACTTATGTCACTCTTAAAAAGCAGCTTAAAATGATGCAGACTATTCTTACAGCGCATCATCTTGCTAAAGAACTTGTGACAAAACAGATTCCGATTTCAACTATCACGGCAACGGGAGTTTTTGATAAGCTTATTCAGATGAAAAACAATATCCCCAATGATAAACCTGAAATGTTTGATGACTATTCTCAACAGATAAAAGCTTTGCTCAGAAATGTTGAGACCAAGGAGGAGATTTGATGATAATTGAATATTCCGGCCTTAAAGAAATCAACGGATCGTTGGTGGTTATTGATAACATAAAAGATGCCGCTTATGATGAGATGGTTGAAATCAGACTTGATAACGGTTCATCAAGAACAGGCAGAGTTGTTCAGATTGACGGTGAGAGGATAGTTGTTCAGGTTTTTGAGGGCACAAAAGGTATCTCTCTTGTCAACACAAAAACACGCTTTACAGGTCGTCCGATTGAGTTGAGCCTTGCGCCCGAAATTCTGGGAAGAGTTTTTGACGGCCTCGGAAGAGCTGCTGACGATCTGGGCGAGGTTTATTCAAAAGAAAAGCGTGATATAAATTCATCACCAATAAATCCTGTTGCAAGAGTTTATCCTAAAAACTATATAAACACAGGCATCTCTGCTATCGATGCTCTTACAACTCTTATAAGAGGTCAGAAACTTCCGATTTTTTCGGGCTCAGGTATGAAGCATAATGAACTCGCTGTTCAGATTGTTAAACAGGCATCAGTTGCCGATGATGAAGATTTTGCTATAGTGTTTGCTGCTATGGGTGTTAAAAACGATGTCGCTGATTATTTCAGGCGCTCGTTTGAAAAGGCAAATGTTATGGATAGAGTGGTTATGTTTCTTAACCATTCAAATGACCCTATTGTTGAGCGAATTATGACACCGCGCTGCGCCCTGACAGCAGCTGAGTATCTTGCTTTTGAGCTTGGTATGAATATTCTTGTTATTCTCACCGATATGACATCTTACGCCGAGGCGTTGCGTGAATTCAGCTCGTCAAAAGGAGAAATTCCTGCAAGAAAAGGATTCCCCGGTTATCTTTATTCTGACTTTGCTTCTCTTTATGAAAGGGCAGGTATTATTAAAGGTTCCAAGGGTTCAGTTACACAAATTCCGATTCTTACAATGCCCAACGATGATATTAACCACCCGATACCTGACCTGACAGGTTATATCACCGAAGGTCAGATTGTTCTTGACCGAGGTCTTGATGCTAAAGGAATTTATCCGCCTGTGAATATTCTTTCATCACTTTCACGATTGATGAAAGACGGTGTCGGTGAGGGCTACACAAGAGAGGATCACAGCAAACTTGCTGATCAGCTTTTTTCCTGCTACGCAAAGGTTCAGGATGCAAAGTCGTTAGCAAGTGTTATCGGTGAAGAGGAGCTTTCACCTGCTGATAAGAGAATTCTTGATTTCGGAAAAAGGTTTGAAAAAGAGTTTATTTCTCAGACTCAGTATGAAAACCGCTCGGTTATTCAGACCCTTGATTTAGGGTGGGAACTTTTGAGAATGTTGCCTCGTGAAGATCTTGACAGACTTGACGATAAGACAGTTGAAAAATATTATTATCAGAAATAATTGAAAGGAGGGTGCCTTATGGCTCAGGTGTTTATAACTAAAAATAATCTCGCTAATCAAAAAAAATCTCTGGAACTTGCGAAGCTGGGTTATGACCTGATGGATAAAAAAAGAAACATTCTTATCCGTGAGATGATTTCTCTTGCCGAAAAGGCATCAACCATTCAGAAAGATATTGATGCTGCTTATGTTCAGGCTTATGCTGCTCTTGAAAAAGCAACGGTAACTTTAGGCGATTGTTCTGTTTATGCCCAATGTATTCCGATTGATGAAAGTGTGAATCTGAAAATCAGAAGCGTTATGGGTGTTGAAGTGCCTGAAGTTTCAATTGACAGCCCGTCGCCATATCTTTATTACGGAATGAATGAGACAAACTCTCAGCTTGATGAGGCGCTTATACATTTTGAAAATGTTAAAAAACTTACTGTTGAATTGGCGCAGATTGAGTCGGGCGTTATGCGACTTGCCGACGCTGTTAAAAAAACTCAAAAGAGAACGAATGCTCTGAGCAACATAATGATTCCGAGATTTACATCTACAATAAAATATATATCTGACGCTCTTGATGAAAAAGAGCGTGAAGATTTTACAAGATTAAAAGTTATAAAAAGACAAAAAGAAAACGCTGTGTAAAGCTGAACACTTTACACAGCGTTGCTGTTTTTACCAATTCTGCATCTGCTCGGGGTGAGCAAAAATGTCATCAAGTCTGCGAAGGAACGGTTCCATTTCACCAAAGTCAAGAGCTCTGTGGTCAAAAGCAAGAAGAATCGGAAGATAATTTCTTACTGCAACGATTTTTTCACCGTTTTCGTTTGTTATAACACCGGGCTTATCAGAGAAAGAGCCGATGCCGATAGCTGTAATCTGTGGGGGAATAACCTCGATAAGAGTTGTGCCGCAATAAGCACCCTTGTTATAAACAGAGCCTGTGCTTGTGATAGTGATTGTGCCCTGCTCGATGTCTTCTTTGACAATTCTGTCATTCTTAGGAATTTTATTATATTCTTTTTTGGCTTTTCCTTTGAGAGTAACAACTTTATGTTTGCCTGTTTTGGCGCCGATAAGTCTGCCGAAGGTGGTGATAAACTTGCCTTTTTTCAGGGCAGTAAGGGTGTTATCCATTGATACTGAAAACATAGCCTCGGTCATATCGGTTTTTTCCATTTTACGTTTAACATCAGCTATGTAATCCTGCATTTCTTTAAGAGTACGGCTTTCAAAGTTATGCATATTGATTGTCATCATAGCTCCGTTTGGCATAATCATGGGCATTGAAATATTGATATCTTTATAAATCTCTATCTTGCCTCTTACAAGACGGCGGTTAAAGTCAATGTGACCGTTCATCTCGGGGCAGGCTTTAAGGCCTTCTACCATAACTTTGAGAAGGAGTGAGTTAACAGAGATTCCTTTGGGCTTGATGTTGGTTTTATAATAATTCATAAAATCGGTAACATCAGGCTCATAATTGATAGCGGAGTGGGGTATGTTCTGCCATGACTCGGTGGTCATATTGGCTACAATTTTTCTTTGAATGTCAAAGTGGGTGGTTTTGATAATATCAAAACCTTTTTTGCCTTTATATTCTTTGATTTGTGACATAATAAAAATCCTCCTGAATTTTGAAAAATTATAACAGAATTTCAATCAAAGGTCAATAATTTGTTGATAATTTTGACGGAATATGATAGAATGTCTGTGTATATATCGTAAGAGAAATTAAAAGGTGATTGCTTTGGGTAAAAACATAATTTTTTATTTCAGTGACCAACAGCGATGGGACACTATTAACGAACAGGTTACACCAAACCTGATGACTCTTGCTAAAGAGGGTATGAAATTTAACAACAACTTCACTTGTCAGCCTGTTTGCGGACCTGCGAGGGCATGTATTCAATCAGGTGTTTATGCTACGCAGAACGGTTGCGTTTTTAATGGAATTGCGTTGCCTGAAGACACCAAAACAATAGCTCATTATTTTAAAGATGCAGGTTATCAGACTGCCTATATCGGCAAGTGGCATTTAGCCTCTGACAGATTTCAGGGAAGAGGTCTGCATTGTGAAAAAACAGCTGTGCCCGAATCCCGTCAGGGCGGATATGATTATTGGCGTGCTGCCGATGTGCTTGAATTCACATCAGACAGTAAGGGCGGTTATGTTTTTGATGAAAACGGCAACAAACTTGATTTTGAAGGCTACCGATCCGATTGCATAAACGATTTTGCGCTTGAATTTATTGAAAATCGTGATAAAGACAAACCGTTTTTTATGTTTGTTTCTCAGCTTGAGCCTCATCATCAGAATACATCCCATCATTTTGAGGGCCATCCCGATACAGTGGCTGATTTTAAAGATTATCCTATTCCTTCTGATATAGCTTTTCTTCGAGGCGACTATAATGAGGAATTTCCCGATTATATGTCAGCGTGTCAGCGCCTTGATTATAATGTAGGCCAACTTGTTGCCAAGCTTAAGGAGCTCGGTATTTATGAAGACACCGTAATTGTTTACACAAGTGATCACGGCTGCCATTTTAAAACACGAAATCTTGAGTATAAACGTTCTTGTCACGAGAGCGCAACTCACACACCTCTTATAATCAGGGGCGGCAAGTTTGTTGGCGGTGAAGAATGTGATGACCTCTCAAGTCTTATTGATATTCCGCCTACACTTCTTGCTATGGCAGGTATTAAAGCGCCCGACAACTATATGGGCGATGACCTTGCTGAAGGCAAAGAAAAAGAATGTGTGTTTATGCAGATAAGTGAGGGTCAGATCGGTAGAGCAATCAGAACAAAACAATATAAATATTGCATTCAGGCGCCGGGAATAGGCTATATTAAATCAAAAGCAAAGGTTTATTTTGAAGCTTATTTATATGACCTGAAAAAAGACCCTGATGAAAAAACAAACCTTGTAAAAGATTCTGCTTATAACTCGGTAAGAGCCGACCTTAAAAAGCTTATGATTAGTGAAATGATAAAGGCAGGGGAATCTAAACCTGTTATTTTACCTGCGATTATTGAAAACAAGAGGTAGGGAATATGAAATATTTAACCACAAAAGAGCGTCTTTCTTTTACAGTTTCAGCGTTTGGCAGAAGTGGTATCTTCACACTTATGTCAATGTTTGTTCTTCGCTTTTTTACCGATGCGGTGGGTATTCCCTCAATTATTGCAGGGTACATTATTTTAGGCGGAAGAATTTTTGACGCCGCCATTGACCCTCTTATGGGGCTTATTATTGATCGCACTCATTCAAAATGGGGCAAGATGCGACCGTATCTTCTTTATTCACCGATTCCTATTGCGATTGCAACTATTTTGCTTTTTACTGCACCGAATTTTGAAACATTGACAGCCAAGGTTGTCTATGCTTCGCTGACTTATGTGCTTTGGAGTATCGCTTTTACCGTGCAGGATGTTCCGTTTTGGGGAATGAGCGCAGTTGTTACTCCTGATGAAAACGAAAGAACATCGTTTATTTCAAATGCCCGTCTTGGCAGCACTGCAGGAGGCATTCTTCCGACACTTATTCTTCCTGTTTTTATCGCTGAGAATATGTTTGGTCTCAAAAAAGGCTTTTTTATCGGAGCGGTTATTTTTGCCGTTCTTGGCGCAGGTCTTTCAAGCCTTGCTTTTTTCAACACAAAGGAACGTGTTGAAGATGTCGGAAAAGAAAAATTCACCCTTAAAGAAACAGTTTATCTTATTGCGCATAACAAGGTGCTGATGATTGTTGTTTTTTCTGCAATTCTCGGCTCGACAATGGTTATGGCAAATGTTTCTGCAAGTTATATTTATAACTATCTTATTGATGACAGCGGAATAATTCCTCAGAATATATTGCTGACAGTTATGACTGTTGCTATCGGTGCAGGTATGATTCCGCCGATGATTTTTCTCCCTGCGTTAAGAAAGAAATTTGACCTTAAAACCATTTATATTTTCTCTTCACTTTTTGGTATTGTTTCTCATGTTGTGCTTTGGTTTTTCGGTTATTCAAATATTTATATTCTGCTCGGCTGTTTTGTGTTTATGGGTATTCCTCTTGGCGTTTATAATGTTATTACCTATGCCCTTATTGCTGACAGTGTTGATTATATTGAATGGAAAACAGGCAAAAGATGTGAGGGTATGTGCTTTGCTTTTCAGACTTTTATCAGTCAGGTTTCGGGTGGTATTGCGACTTTCGCTACAAGCGTTGTTCTGACAGTTACTGAATTCAAACAGCCTGTCAATGATATTATTCAACAACAGTCAGAGTTCACCAAAAACGGACTTTTCTTTATGATTACGCTCTTACCTGCAATAGGATTTGCGTTGACAATTATACCGATGCTTTTTAATGATTATACCGGTGAAAAGAAAAAGTCAATTCAGCTTGAACTTGCCGAAAGAAGGGCAACCAACAAATGATTTCATTTTTGATAAAACCTGCGTCTTCTCTTTGTAATATGAAGTGTTCATACTGTTTTTATTGTGACGAAGCTCAGAACAGAGAGAATGCTTCACTCGGAGTTATGAAAAAAGACACGGCAGAGAACATAATCAAAAAAGTCGCTCAGGTGTCAGATGAAGCTGTGTTTGTTTTTCAGGGTGGTGAACCCTTGTTGGCAGGGTTGGAATTTTTTGAAAACTTTGCCGAGACTGTAAAAAAATACGGTATAAAAGCCAACTATTCAATTCAGACCAATGGTTTGATGATAGACAGTGGTTTTATTTCATTTTTTAAAAAGCATAATGTTCTGGTTGGTGTTTCTCTTGACGGAGTTGAAGAAATTCACGACTCTATGAGAAAAACAGCTGACGAAAAGCCGACATTCAAAGCAGTTTTTGATAACATAAAACTTCTTAAAAAAAATGAAATTGAATTTAATATCCTTACTGTAGTGACCCCTGCTGTTTGTGAAAATATTGAAGAAATTTATAACTTCTATATGAAAAACGGATTTTGTTATCAACAATATATTCCGTGCATTGATAAAATCGGCTCAGATGTCCGTGAGCTTGGCAACAAAGAGTATGCCGGGTTTCTGAAACGCTTGTTTACTCTTTACTTTAATGACAGGCAAAAAGGAGTTTTTGTGTCAATCAGATATTTTGATAATTTGCTGATGAAACTCAACGGTATGAATGCCGAACAATGCGGGATGAACGGAAGCTGCGCAGTTCAGCTTGTTGTGGAAGGTGACGGAACAGTTTTTCCTTGTGATTTTTATTGTGTTGACGGTAAGGAGCTCGGAAACATCAATTCATCTTCAATAAATGAGCTTTTAAAAAGCGAAAAAGCCAAAGCGTTTGTTGAAGATAATTTTATAACACAAAAATGCAGACAATGCAGATTTTTTTCTCTTTGTGCAGGTGGCTGTAAAAGGTACAGAATAAACGGAGAAAACAAATTCTGCGAAGCATACAAAGAATTTTTTGAATTTTCATTAAGATAGGAGAATTCTATGAAGTATAATTGGGAAAACCCGGAGATTTTTAAAATCAATAAAGAAGACGGCCACGTTATAGCTATGCCCTATGACGACGTTGACTCTGCGGTGAAAGGCGAACAGAGTCCTTATAAAATGACTCTCAACGGAACATGGAAATTCCGTTGGCAGCTTGGTATTAAAAACGGTTTGCCTGAGGGATATTATGGTGATAATTATGATGTTTCAGGTTGGGACGATATTCAGGTGCCGTCAATCTGGCAGCTGAATGGTTACGGAACACCTGTATATTACGCAAGTACTTTTCCGAAAGCTATTTGCAGACGAAAAAATAAAATTCCCACTATTGACCATAACTGTCAGGAAGTCGGTATTTATCGTCGTGATTTTGAAATTCCTGAAAATTGGGAAGACAGAGAGATTTTTATTCACTTCGGCGCTTGTAAATCAGCTCTTGAGTTATATGTGAACGGTGAGTTTGTCGGATATTCTCAGGGTTCAATGACTCCTCACGAGTTTGATATTACAAAATATCTCAGAAAAGGCACAAATAATGTTACGGCTACTGTTTATCGTTACAGCGATGCAACATATATCGAAAATCAGGATATGTGGAATATGTCGGGCATATACAGAGAGGTTTATCTTTTTGCTGAACCAAAGATCTGTGTAAGAGATTTTTTTGTTAAAACCCGTTTTGATGCTGAGTTTGTTAACGCTGAGATTTCGGTTGATGTTTATCTTAAAAATTATTCACAGGATTCTTTTTCAGGTATTCTCTCCGTTTCGCTTTTAGAGGACGGAATTGAAATCGGCGACAAAGGCTTTATTTTAAAAGGAGAAAAAAATACTACCTACAGCTTTAAAAAGCTTGTTGAGGCTCCCCGACAGTGGTCAAGCGAAAACCCTGAAAGATACACTCTTGTGATCTCTCTTATAAAAAGTGGCGAGGTAGTTTGCTCAAAAAGTATTAAGGTTGGCTTCAAGCAGATTGATTTTATAGGTGAAAAGATTTATGCCAACGGTGTGCCTCTTTTGATTAAGGGTGTCAACCGTCATGATTTTGACCCTGACACAGGTTGGAATGTTCCCAAAGAGCGTCATATTCAGGATATTATGATTATGAAGCGCAACAATATCAACTCTGTCAGAACAAGCCATTACCCTGATGATCCGTATTTTTATGATTTGTGTGATGAATACGGTTTGTGGGTTATGGATGAATGTGATATGGAAACTCACGGTGTGCGCAGAAAGAATGTTCCCGGTGATAACCCCAAGTGGACAGGTGCCGTGTGTGACAAAATGGAAAGAATGGTGCTTCGTGACCGAAATCATCCTTGCGTATTTATGTGGTCTCTGGGTAATGAAGCAGGTGACGGCTCCAATTTCGTAAAAATGAAAGAAGCTGCGCTCAGACTTGATAACACAAGAAAATTCCACTATGAAGGCGATTTTGATTTTACCAAGAGTGATGTTATCAGCCGAATGTATCCCGGCGCTGATCTTATGAAAAAGCTTGGTGAAAAGAAAGACATCAAACCTACAGCTTTTGAAAATCTTGCTAACGCTCTCGCAGCAGACAACAAGCCTATTAAGGCCTCTGATTATGAGGGTAAACCCGTAATTCTTTGTGAATATGCTCATGCTATGGAAAACAGCCTTGGCAATTTCCAGGAATTTATGGATGATTTTGAAAAATATGATAATCTTTGCGGAGGTTATATCTGGGACTTTGTTGACCAGGCTCTTCGTGTGAAAGAAGACGGAGTTGAAAAATGGACTTACGGCACTGATTATGAAAAGAAAGAGGTCAGAAGCAAAAAATTCAACTTCATTAACCTCACAGCTATGACAGGAAGCAACACATATTTCAACGCTAACGGAATTATCGGCGCTGACCGAAATGTTCACCCAAGCATTTATGAGGTCAAAAAAGTTTATGCTCCTGTTAAGGTTGAAGCCAAAAACCTTGAAACAGGTGTGTTCACGGTTAAGAATAAGTTTTTGTTCTCAACACTTAAAGATTACATTCTTTGTTGTGAAATTTCAGCTGACGGAGAGGTTATTCAGGCTGCCGAGCTTGATGGCTTTGATGTTGCGCCTCAGAGTGAGAGAGAGCTTAAAATAGGCTATAATCTCAAAAATTTCCCTGATGATAAAGAGAGCATTGTAACATTCTCGCTTAAACAAAAGGTTGATAAACCTTGGGCAGAAGCAGGTTATGAGGTTACATTTGACCAATATATAATCAAGCAGCCTGTCACAGTGAAAAAAGAAGTTGCTCAGGGTAAGTTGTCTGTAGGCAAAAAAGGCTCAACTGTTACAGTTAATGGTATCGATTTCTTCGCTATCATTGAAAAAGGTAAACTTGTTTCGCTTAACTATAACGGTAATGAAATGCTTAAAGCTCCCGTAAGACCAAACTATTTCAGAGCGTTGACAGATAATGATATCGGCACATTCAACTTCGTTCCTTATGTTATTCCGTTCCACGCAAAATATCGTTATAAAGCTGCAACAGAAATGGCAAAAGGCAAAATCAGGTCATTCAGTGAAAACGCTGACGGAACCGTTACAGTTAAAACTGCTTTCTCTGCGCCGTATATGACCGGGGTGAAGATTGATTACACCTTCAGCCCTGACGGAACTGTTAAAATCACTCATAAGGGTAAGCCGTTGTTTATTCAGATGGTCAGATTCGGCACACAGTTTGCTCTGGCAGATTCTTATAAAAATATTGAATGGTACGGCAGAGGCCCCCACGAAAATTATTGTGACAGAAAAACAGGCGCAAGAATCGCTATACACAAAATGACCGTTGATGAAATGGAACACAGATATATGCGTCCGCAGGAAAACGGTTGCAGAACAGATGTCAGGTCAATTAAAGTAACTGATGAGAATGATAAAGGAATCAGAATCACCGGTTGCGGCAATCCGCTTTCTTTCAATGCGTGGCATTATGAACAGATGGATCTTGAAAAAGCAACCCATATACACGAGCTTGAAAAGAAAAATATTACCACTCTCAGCGTTGACCTTGCTCAATGCGGTGTGGGTGGCGATATGCCGGGTATGGCTTGTCTCAGAGAACCCTACATTATTCACAGCGGAAAAGATTACGAATATACATTCACAATTGAAAGAGTATAAAAAACACGAGGTAATGCTGAATTGCATTACCTCGTTTATCGTTATAAAATTATTTTACTTTTTTATAAATGTCATAAACGCTTTCACACCATTTGTTTATGCCGTATTTCTCCATAAACAAATCTGAGTTTGTCAGGTCTGTTGAGTCGGTGAGGGCTTTGTTTATTGCTTTTGCGCAGCTTTCAGCGTCTTCAACAGGGTAGGTGAAACAATTGGTGTATTCCTGTGACCAGGCAGTTCCGTTTATATCGCTGACAACAATTGGCTTGTTTTGAGAAATTGCCTCAAGCAACCCGTAAGAAAAAGCTTCTTTGCGGCTGCTTGAAAGATAAACATCAGAAGCACGGTGATAAGCATACATATCCTCACAGTTTTCTAAAAAACGGATATACTTGCTGTTAACATCAGCGCCTGACATCTGTTTGAGCATAGCTATCTGACTTTCAGAAGGTTCAGATGAAAAACCAACTATACCGAGAACAACGGGTCTGTCAGGGTTTTGTTGATGCAAAACAGAGGATCTGATAGCGATATCAATACCTTTTCTTTTAGCGTCCCAACCCAAAACAAGACAGAGCGCTTCGTTGTCTTTGATGTTAAGCCGTTTTCTGCATTCTTCTCTTGTTTCTGATTTTTCTACATTTCTTTTAAGAGAAATGCCGTTAGGAATGTGCCAACACTTGTTTTTGAGAAATGAGTATGTTTCTCTTTTGAATTTCATTACAGTGATGACATTTATATTAAGCAATCTGTATAAAGCTGAAAGAGTTGCAATTTTAACTCTTTGAATTTTGTCACTCTGATAAACATTAAAATCCATATGGTCATGCATAATGATTTTAACTTTTTTGAATTTCTGACGGTTTTTCAACAGAACATCTCTGAACATACTGAAGTGAGTGTGAATCAGATCAATGTTATTATCATTAACTATGTCTGAAAGTTGATTTAAAATCACATCAGCAGGGGTGTCATAGTAATCGATGAATATGATTTTGAAACCAAGGCGATTAAACCAATCGGCCCACGGATAAGCTTCATTGACAACAGGCTTAGGAAAAACATAAATAACATTATCATTGTTTCTTTTTATGTATTCACCTAACTCAATCAATGAGGCTATGAAGTTGCCGCTTGTTTTAGCGCCGTAATCAGCAGAAATCAATATATTCATAGTTTACAAATCCTTATAATCAAAATAATGTTCAGGTGACAACAGACTTTATCAGCCGATGATGTTTTTAAGGAAGTTCACTGCATCTGAAATATCCTTCGCAGGGTCATCGCCGACTTCTCTTTCAATAGTAAGGAAGCCTTTGAAACCGATATCATCAAGAGCTGCAAGATATTCAGGGAACGGAACGCTGCCTTTTCCGAGAGGAACTTCTTCAAATGAATCAGCGTCAGTAACATGTTCACCTTCAACGAGAATTTTGTCTGCTCCGGGCATACCGTAAACTTTGTCGGGATGAACATAAAAATTCTGAACACCGTCTTTGGCGTGAGTGTGAACAATATAATCCTTAAGGTTATAAACAGCTTTGACAGGGTCATCACCTGTAACCATAACGAGGTTTGCAGGGTCAAGGTTTACACCAACACCTGTTGAGCCGAGAGAGTCAAGGAATCCTTTGAGAATAAGTGATGTTTCAGGACCTGTTTCAACAGCAAAGTGAGCGCCGATTGAGTCAGCGTAAGAGCTTAATTCAAAACAAGCTTCCTGCATAATTTTATATCTGTCGTTATTTTTATCTTCGGGAACAACACCGATAAGTCGGAGGCCAAGCGGTCTTAGGAAGACAATT
>JAZRME010000157.1:0-3006 GCA_045647325.1 Acutalibacteraceae bacterium
CCCCTGAAACACTTCATGGCATTTTCCTGCTTGTTGCAATTCCCGGTATTTTAGGCAACCTTCTTCCCGCCCTTGTTATGTCATTTGATAATTTCACAGGCAAACGCAAAGAGAAGATTATGGCAGAGCTTGAGGTAATCAGAGCTGAAGCAAAAGCCAAAGAAAATCAGACTGTCTGAACCACGGAGGTTTAAAATGATTCCAAACAAATGGGGTCAAGGTCAGATTTTTGCTTTTTCTGCTCTTGACGGTGAGTCGCTTTTCGGTGATGACTTTTCAGGAATACTGTCAGGCGATAAAATCGGTATAATCTTTCAGACTAAATGCCGCAGAACTCTTTTCTTTTGCGATATGACAGATATGTCGCCTGATTTCAGATGTGTCACTTCAGATATGATTGAGCTTGAAACCCGTGACGGAAATTTCAATATCATCTTTGCTCAAAGGCACCTTATCATAGGCGAAACAGCAAAAGAGCCCGGTATTTTTGTCAGCGTTGACGGTGAACACGAAATTATTAAAAAAGGTGACACAGAGTTACATAACACCTTCGACGGTGAATACACCGCCATTATTAAAAGAGGCAAGCGATTTGCTTTTGCTTACGCTGACAGTGAACAAAAAGTAATTGACTTGTGTAACGAAGGCATAACCGCTGACCTTGATAAATTAAAACAGCAAAAGAGCCAACCTTATAAAAACGCTTTGAATGATGACGATGAATATGCTCCTTTATACGCTAAATGTATCAGCGTTATGAAAAGTCAGCTGTATTCCCCTCAAGGCAATATCAAACGAATATGGTCCACGCCCGACCGTCTTCCTCACAGAAATATGTGGTTGTGGGACTCGGTTTTTCACGCAATCGGTCACAGACATCTTGACACAGCCCTTGCGCAGGATCTTATTCTTGCTCTTTTTGATGTTCAGCAGCCTGACGGTTTTATTCCTCATATGTCAAAGCCTTATGAAAACTCAGCCATAACCCAGCCCCCTGTTATCGGTTGGGGATCGTATCTGGTTTATGAAAAAAGCAAAGACAAAGAGTTTTTAAAAACAGTTTTTAAAAAGAACAAAGATTTTCTTTTATGGTGTAATAAAAACAGAAAAAAGGGCGAAAAAGAGCTTTATTCGTGGCACACAAACCCTGAACTCAACAACCGTTGTGACGAATCGGGAATGGATAATTCACCACGCTTTGACACTCGGAACGATCTGTATGCTATTGATTTTTGTTGCTATATGGCAAATGAAACCCGTTATATGACAAAAATCGCAGAGGAGCTGGGCGATAAAGAAAATTCAGCCTTTTTCAGCCAATGGTATGAAAAAATAAAATCCGATATAAACAACACCCTCTGGTGTGAAGATGACGGTTTTTATTACGATTATGACATTCAGGCTAACTGTTTTAACAAAGTGCAATCGGTCGCTTCGTTTCTTCCTGTTTTTGCCGGAGTATGTGACAAAAATCAATGCCATAAACTTGTTGAGCATCTTAACAATCCGGATGAATTCGGCACAGAATTTCCCATACCGAGCATATCTAAAAAAGATAAAACCTTCGGTTCAGATATGTGGCGGGGCCCTGTATGGATAAATTATAATTATATGATTTTAAAAGGTCTTGAAACATACGGATATACCGACACGGCAAACAAAATAAAATCAAAAACTCTCTGTGTTATCAATGAGTGGTATAACCGCACCGGCACAGTATATGAGTTTTATGACAGCCGGAACCTGACGCCTCCTTATTGCTTTAACCGAAAAGGAGCTGTGGTTGAGCCCTATGATTTCAGAGTGAAATATCAATCAATCAGAGATTACGGCTGGAGCATTACTCTCACTTTTGATTTATTGAATTAATTACAACAAAAGGTCGCTGACTTTAAAAGCCAACGGCCTTAAAATTTGACATAACTATTTGTTTGTGATAATATTATCAACAGTTTGAAAAAGGTGGTTTTATTTTGTCAATTGCAGAGATTTTTGTTATTGCTGTAGGTCTTTCTATGGATGCCTTTGCCGTTGCAGTTTGTAAAGGTTTGTCGGTTTATAAACTTAAACCTAAACACGCAGTTATAACCGGTATTTATTTTGGCGGATTTCAGGCATTGATGCCGTTAATCGGATATTTTTTAGGCAAACAATTTGAAAGCCTTATCACAAGTGTTGACCATTGGATCGCTTTTGGTCTGTTAGGTATCATCGGCGCCAATATGATAAGAGAGTCCCGTTCAGAGGCTGACAAGCTCAATGATTCTCTTTCACTTAAAACGATGCTCCCCCTTGCTGTTGCAACAAGTATTGACGCTCTCGCTGTAGGAATTACCTTTGCGTTTCTCAAAGTCAACATTGTTTATTCCGTCAGCTTTATAGGTATTATAACCTTTGCTCTTTCTTGTGTCGGTGTTAAAATCGGTAATGTTTTCGGTGTGAAATACAAATCAAAAGCCGAACTTGCAGGAGGAATTGTTCTTATTTTAATGGGAACAAAAATCTTGCTTGAACATCTCGGCGTTATAAACTTTTAACATAGCAAAAGCGTTGGCAGCTATCAGGTTGCCAACGCTTTTTTGTTTAATAAAAAACAGCACAGAAGCATCGGCTCCTGTGCTGCATAAAATCAATTAGTCTGTGATGATTTCACCCATCATGCCGGGTGCTGCGAATGCTGCGTTTGACTCGTCTGTGTCAATGTGCATAGCAAGGGCATAAGCAGGGTTAACTCTGACAACAACGTCACCAAAGATAAGTGTTCTGCCGTCTGACTCAACTTTAACAGAAACAATCTGTTTATCTTCAACGCCGTATTTTTCAGCGTCAGCGGGTGTTGCATGGATATGACGCTTTGCAACGATTACACCTGCATCAATTTCAACTTCACCTGCAGGGCCGACAAGCTTACAAGCGCCTGAACCTGCGATGTCACCGCTTTCACGGCAGGGAGCAACAACACCGATTGAACGAGCGTCACTTGCTGAAAGCTCAACCTAAGTCGGA
>JAZRME010000158.1:0-11779 GCA_045647325.1 Acutalibacteraceae bacterium
TAGCCTGTTCTTGTAGGATTGTTAAGTGTGAAGCCGGGAGTCTCTGCATCATAAACTGTGGGGTTAGTCACACCTTCAGCAAGAGAACCACCGTTGAGATAGTAAGTAATTGTAAACTGCTCTGAAATCCAGTTAGCAACAAGGTCAAGGTTACCCATGCTGCCACGGGAAATTGAAACTGAAGGAACATTGTTTTCAGTTGTGATAGCAATAGCATCAAGTTCTTCTTCTGTTGCTTCACCTGCTACAAACAAGATAACGTAGCAATCTTCTGTAGCTTCATAAGATCCGCCCTGAGCCAATGCGAGGAATGAACCGTTAGCACTGCTGTAAGCATAAAGTGAAACATTTTCATCAAAGAGGTATGTGTTACCGCCGCTGATTGTAACAGGCATTGACCAGTAGCCTGAACCTGCTACAACGTTACCGTTTGCGTCCATAGCACCCTTACTCCAGATGAAGTTGACAATTGACAATGTCCATCCGTCGAAGGTGAAACCTGCACGACCGGGGTTAAGCAACTCAAAGTCAGCTGTTTCAACAGTGTAAGATGAGGGGTTAATACCTGATACACGGCCTGAATTAAGCTCGTAGTTGATTGTGTAATCAATAGGAGTAAATACTGCTGTGTAAATTCTGTTACCTGTTGAACCTGCTGCGATAACAACATCAGTTTCTCTACCTGCGATACCTGTACCGGTCCAACCATTGAAGGTGTAACCGATCTTAACAGGATTAGGAATAACGATCTCGTCGTTAACAGTGTATGTTGTTGCAGGAGCTGTGAACATAGCACCATCAAGACCAAGATATTTGATTGTGTAAGTATCAACCTTATAGTGAGCTGTGTAGCTTCTGTCACCGACAGAGCCTTTTTCGATCATAACATTAAGTGTCTTCTGGTCACAATCTGTTCCGGTCCAACCTTCAAAAGTATAACCTGCCATTGTGGGGTTATTAAGAGCAAAGGTCGGTGTTGTGAAGGTATAAGTTGTCGGGTTAGCAAATTCAACAGCGCCCTCACCATAGTCGTAAGAGATGTCGTAAACTGTTTCTTCCCAGACAGCTGTATAGCTTCTGTTACCTGTTGAGCCGGCTGTTACTGTAACAACAGGCTGTGTACCGTCAAGACCAGTACCGGTCCAACCCTTAAAGGTGTAACCTGTACGTGTGGGATTATTAAGAGTGAAGCTGCTGTTAACTGTATAGCTTGTGGGGTTGCTTACGCCTGAAGCGTATGAACCACCGCTGAGAACATAGCTTACTCTGTAGGTAATCAATGCCCATGTGGCTGTGAATGACATCGCACCACCGGCTGTTGTATCAATCTCAACCTCTTTAGTTGCGCCTGAGAGACCTGTACCGATCCATCCTGCGAAACGATAACCACTCTTAACGGGGTTATTGAGGATAATTGTACCTGAGCCTGTTACATAGCTTGTGGGGTTCTGATCGCCAACGATTTCGCCACCATCAAGATTGTAGCTGATGATGTTTTCACTTTCTGCCCAGTGAGCAGTATAAACTCTGTCACCTGTTGATCCGGTGTAGATAATAAGTTCGTTTGTTGTGCCGCTGATACCGGTACCTGACCAACCTGCGAAGACATAACCGGCCTTAACAGGAGCAGGAACTTCAATTGAATCAGATGCATAAGTAAACTTATCAACGGGGACGTAACCGTCCTGCCATTCACCACCGTCAAGGTTATAAGTGATTGAATACTCACCTTCTGCCCAAACTGCACGGTAATATCTGTCACCTGATGAGTTTGTGGGAATTGAAACAACCTGTTGCGGTGTTTCATCAGGATCAGTTGATGTTACCCAACCAACGAAGTCATAACCAGCTTTGTTGGGGTTATGAAGTGTGATTGGTGATGAAAGGTAGTTATACTCTTTGGGGTTAGCGATTGACTCTGAACCACCGTCAAGATCATAAGTGATTGTGTAAGTTGTGAGCTCCCAGTTTGCTGTGTAAGTACGGTTACCTGTTGAGCCCTTGGGAACAGTAACTTTCTGAGAAAGACCTGTACCTGTAATACCTGTACCAGACCATGCAACGAAGTCATAACCTGTTCTTGTGGGGTTATTAAGTGTAAACTCAGGAGAGTCAATTGTGTACTTCTCGGGGTTACCGATTGCTGTACCACCATTGAGGATGTAAGTGATTGTGTACTCCTGAACTTTCCAGTTTGCTGTGTAGCTTCTGTTACCTGTTGAACCCTTACGGATGGTAACAACCTGAGCATAACCTTCAGTTGAATCAATGTCAGTACCTGACCAACCTTCAAATACATAACCTGTTCTTACAGGGTTGTTAAGTGTAATTGTAGCACTTTCAACTGTATAAGATGTGGGGTTAGCGATACCAACCTGAGCGTTTGCGCCGAGGTCATAGTTGATGTTATAAACTCTCGGTGACCAAGTAGCTGTGTAGTTTCTGTTACCTGTTGAACCCTTTTTGATTTCAACAATCTTGGTTACATCGGTGAGACCTGTTCCTGTCCAACCGAGGAAATCATAACCTGTCTTTGTAGGATCTTTAAGAGTGAAGGTCTCTGTATCAACTGTGTACTTGGTTGGGTTGCCGCTATCTGTACCACCTACAAGGTTGTAAGCAAGTGTGTAAGTTGAAACACTCCAGTTAGCAACATAAGCCTTGTCACCTGTTGAACCCTTATTGATGGTTACTGACATTTCAGGGCTGGTGATATCTGTTCCTGTCCAACCGCTGAAGATAGCACCTGTTTTTGTAGGATGAGCAAGTGTAAAGGTTTCTGTTTCAAATGTGTAAGTGTTGGGGTTAGCTGCAGCGTTAACACCACCGTTTAATGAGTAGGTAATGTTATAAGTGTTAGGTGTCCATGTTGCGGTATAAGATCTGTTACCTGTTGAACCCTTAACGATTGTAACGCTTGTTGATGTACCTGTGATATCAGTACCGAGCCATCCGCTGAAGGTATAACCTGTCTTTACAGGGTTAATAAGAGTGAATGTTTCTGTTGAGCTGTAATAGTTAAGACGGTTGTTGCCTTCAACTGTACCACCATCAAGGAAATATGTGATAGTGTACATTGTTTCAGTCCAGGTTGCAACATAATGACGGTCACCTGTTGAACCCTGTCTGATAGTTACTGAAGAGTTTGTTGTGCCTTCATATTCCCAACCGAGGAAGCTGTAACCTGTTTTAGTGGGGTTAGCAAGAGTGAAGTCACTTGTTTCTACATTGTAGCTTGTGGGGTTAGTCACGCCATCAGCGAGAGAACCACCACCAAGATCGTAGGTAATTTCATAATCTTCAACAGACCAGTTTGCTGTAAGAGTGAAGTTACCTGTGCTGCCCTTAAGAACTGATACGCTTTCCTGTCTGCCGATTGAAGCGAGAGCGTCGCTGTTATCAACAGCAGTGATTGTTATTGAATCACGGAATACGTCGTTGAGGAATTCGTCAGAAACTACGAAGTAAACGAAATATTTGTCACCGTTGAGACCAATGCTGTCATTGGGAAGCTCAAGAACATTGTTCTGACCAACATTTACGCTTGTCTGGAAGTTTCTGTTTTCGTCAAACAAGAAGGCTGTGATGTGATTTGAGTCACCGTTTGAGCCCATTGTGTAAGTGTAACCTGAACGAACGAGAATCGGGCTTGAAACATAATGCAACTCGCAGTTGTTGTAGAAGCCTGTGCCTTCAAGCAATTCACCGGGTTTCCATGTGAAGTTCTGGAATGTCTGTTCCCAACCTGTGAAGTTGTAACCTGTTCTGATAGGTGCGCCGATTACTTTATCAGGTGTTTCAAATGTGTATGTTGAAATACATGACTCTGTTGAAGCACCACCTGCAAAATCGTAGGTAATTGAGTATGTTGCAAGATTCCAGATAGCAACATAACCACGCTCACCTGTTGAGCCCTTGGTGATTGTTACTGATTTTGAAGTACCGATAATACCTGTACCTGACCAACCTGCGAAGATATAACCTTCTTTAATGGGGTTGGTGAGTATGAAGGTTTCTGTTTCAGCTGTGTAAGTAGAAACGTTATTGGTGTTTTCAATTTCGTAATGACCACCGTCAAGATTATAAGTAATCGGGTATTCAGTTGCTGACCATGTAGCTGTGAAGATGATTGTACCTGTATCTGAAGGAACAACACCGGCGCTCATAAGGCCTGTTGTGTATTGGTTTGTGTTTACAACAAGTTTATTCCAACCTGCGAAGTCATAACCTGCCTTAGTGGGGTTGGTGATTGTGAACTCTTCACCTGTCTGATATTCGGTGCGGTTAGTACCGTTAACAGAACCACCTGCAAGGTCATAAACGATTTCGTTGTTGTTAGATGTCCAAAGAGCTGTAAGAAGGATATCGCCGTAAGTACCTGCGGGGATTACAAGATCCTTTTCAACCTCTGAGAGGAAACTTGCTCTCCAGCCGTAGAATGTATAACCTGTTCTTGTAGGCTGATCAACTGTTACACTGTTTTCGATGTTATAAACAGTGGGGCTGTTTGCACCGGCTGAACCACCTGAAAGGTCATAGCTGATTGTGTACTGAATAAGAGTCCAGTTAGCTGTGAAGCTGAGATCCTTTGCAAAAGTACCTGCAGGGATATCGATAGTCTGAACTGAGTTGTAACCCTCACCTGTCCAGCCGTCAAAAGCATAACCCAATCTTGTAGCGGGTTTGATTGTTACATTGTCGGCGTAAGTGTAGCCTGTGGGGTTAGAATGAGTAGCCTGGCTGACTGATGAAGAATCAACATTAAGATCATAGTTGATGTTGTAGTTGATTGCTTCCCAATGAGCTGTATATGTTCTGTCGCCGTGTGAACCGGTAGGAATTGTTACATTAGGTTCATAAGTAGTGGTGTCAATACCTGTACCTGACCAACCTGCGAACAAATAACCTGTCTTTGTTGGCTGAATAAGAGACATATCAGCTGACTCGATGGTGTATTCTGTGGGGTTAAGACCCTGAACAAATCCACCGCCAAGATTATAAGTGATTGAGTAAGTGATAGGAGTCCACTTAGCATAAAGTGTATGATTTGTGGGGATTTTAACGATTGTTTCAGGTGTTACAAGAGCTGATTCCTGACAGTTGGGGTCAGAATACCACTCGTATGTATAACCTGTTCTGTTAGCTGTTGCGATATCGCCGTAAGGCTTATCGTAATAAACAGAGCTTGTTTCAGAGCTTACGGTTGCATCGTCAGCGTTCAAAACATAGTCAACCTGATATTCAGCGTTTGACCACTGAGCAACGAGAGTACCGTTAGCCGGGAAGTCCCACGGGAACTGGCTACCGGCAGAGTGAACTTCGCCGCCGTTAACCTTCCATCCTACGAAGTGGTAACCCACTCTTTCGGGAACTGCTGTTGAGATTGTATAAGTTTCATCAAATACAACGCTGAGTTCTTCTTCTTTGGGGCCTTCACCCTGTTTGAATGAACCACCGTTGAGATCATAAGAAACAGAGTATTCAAGAGGAGTCCATTTAGCGTTGAACTGACCGTTTTCCATATAATCATACTTGATTATTTCACCTGCTGAATATACGGAATATGTGGGGTCAAGATCAAGATACCAACCTGAGAAAGCATAACCCGGTCTTGTGGGAGTAGCTGTTGTGATTGTATAATCCTGACCGTAAATTGCAAACAAACCTGAACCACCGGTGGGCTTAAAGCCTGTGGTGTTGGTTACATAAGAAATATCGTAGGTCTGAGGAGTGTAATAGAAAATCCACTCATAGTTCTTTTCAACAGCTGTCAAGCTCTCGAAAGTTGAAGTACCTGTAACGATAACTTCACCGTCAACAAGACGCTCATATTTGTTAGCAAATCTGTAGCCGGGAATTTCAATAGAGTTAACAACGATAACATCACTTAAGGTGTAATCTTTAGAAGCTTCTGATTCGATTTCACCAACTTCGTTGTTGTAAATCCAGAAATGTCTTACACGATATCTGCCTTCGCTGAGGTGAACGCTGTTATCTTCATTTTTAAGGTTTTTATATGCTGTGTCAATCTCGCCTGAAGTTGCTGTGGGGTCACCGAGAACCTTAGCAGCATCTACAACAGCTTTAACGTAGGAGTCATACTCTGCAGGTGTTTCGAACCAATCCTGCTGATATGAGCTGCTGACAGCGTCATTATAAGCTGAGCGAAGCAATGTTTTATCAGTTTTAACAACATTGATGATTACAGAGTTTGTTGCTGTATCATCTCGGTTTGACTTAACACCCTGTGACACACCTGTAAGAGTGTACATAATATTATCATCAGCATCAAAGGGATATGAATAGGTGTCTGTTACATTGTTAAGCTGATATACACGCTTACCGTGATACTGTTCAAGATTATCGAGATTACGATAATTCAGGAAGGTTTTTTCTGATCCGGAAGAAACCATATTTAATGTGATAAATGTTTCTCTGCCGTCAGCATCTTCACCTGTACATTCATCGGCACTGTTGATATCCATACCGAGTGTAAAGAGAGGAACATCTTCAAAACCGTTGATACGGCTGATGTCAGCGTAAATATAACCTTTACCGCCTGCGGCAGAGTTACTTGCAGAACCACCGCCTGATTCACTGATGCCGCCCCACTTATAGGCTGCACCTGTTGAGTACGGATCACCCGAAGCGAAGCTGTCACCTGTGTATGCATAGGGAGCAAATTTGTAACCTGTTGTATCAACAGATTCAATCTCATGAACACCGTAAACAAAAACTGATGAAACATTGGTCATAGTTGAATGCATCCAACCTGCAGCTTTCTTAGTTCTTGCACCTGAACCTGCTGAAAGAGTCTTTGTGCTGGGTGAAGGTGCGGGGTAAACATAAGAGTATGTATATGTTGTATAAGCTTTGCTTTCGAAGGTGTATTCAGCCTTCCATACAAGAAGAACATACTTATCGTCAGGAATTGAATCACTGAGCATACCATAGGTGATCTGTGTTGAAATAGTATCACCGGGGGTACTGTTCATTCCTATATCGTATGAAGCAAGGGTTGTTTCACCTTCATAGAATGTTGCAGAAATTTCAACATTACTTGCACCTTTGCGGTGGAAGTAAACATTACCTGTTGTTTTGTTGGGTGATACAATAAGATTACCGTTGTCTTCATTTTCTCGGTCTATATAGTAGAGGAATGTTTTATTGTCATTGGGATTAAGATAGATTGTTTCAGGGGCATAGAAGAATGCCTGGCTGATGTTTTCATCTTTTTCGAGTGTGACTGTAATAATCTCTTCATAACCGGAGTCAATCTCAGCCTGAGTAACTTCAAATGTTCCGTTACAATCAAGGAAGCCCTTACGGGTTGCAGTGTAAGAGTAGTTACCTGCAGGAAGAATATAGATGTTATCACTATACTCTGTTGTGATCACAGAACCGTTAGCATCATAAACTTCAAGATCTGTATCAGTTGAAGGAAGCACAAACTTAACATAAGACTGGATACGCTCTGTCTTTGTAAGAAGGATGGGCTGGAGGTATGTGATACCACCCTTACCTGTCATATAGATACGGATATAGCTGTTGATTTTGTTTTCGTATTTATTAAGGTCAAATATAACCTGCTCTTCGTTATCTGACTCAGCGACAGACTGTGTTGCAAGAATAGTACCATCAGCAACAATACGAACCTTTGAGGCATTTGTAACATTAAGGATAATCTGATCTCTTTCTTCGTCGATTTCGAAGTATTTGAGTGCAGGATAAGCACCTGATGCGACAAAGCCGTCACCAAGCTCATAGGAGTTTTTAGAGTTAACTGAACTTGCGTAGAATTCACCGTTAGTCATACTTCTGGTGATGTCGCCTGTGTAACCAACCCATGGGTCAAGACCGTTTCTGGCGCCATAGTATGAACCATAGTAAGCCTTATCTTCAGGTGACCATGCAGTACCATCATTTACGAGGAAGTACTGAGCATTTTTGTCAACGTCAGACTCTTCATGGGAGTCGTCTTCGCAGAAGCCGTACATGTTGATACCCTGAGGAGCAAGCTGCTTAAGGCTTTCATCATATACATAGAAACGGTCATTACGGGTACGGTTATCAGAGGTGTTAACAAGCTCCATACCGATAACACCTTTTTTAACAATCTGACCTGTAACATTAGTTGTGTTCCAAGAATCATCAGATTCTGTGTATGATGTTCTGTTAGGGCAATAACGGGTGAAAATAAGAACATAGTCAGAAATCCAACTTGCATCATAAACACCGGGGTCATCGTTACCGCCTGCCCACTCACCAACGTGGTTGATACGGGTGTAAACATCTTCGTTGTATGCGCCGGCAACAGTACTTTCAGGCCACTCAACGTTTCTGTTAGAGCCGTGATAAATAGACACATTATATGTATTAACGTGACATTTATTACCTGAAGCTTCGTTAGCCTCATTACCTAACGGAAGGTTGAACATACCTCTGCCGTCGTCAACAAGAGTCTGAGGACGGCCGTCTCTTGCTTCACCTTTGATGATCTGAT
Source organism: Acutalibacteraceae bacterium (assembly GCA_045647325.1). Taxonomy (GTDB): domain Bacteria; phylum Bacillota; class Clostridia; order Oscillospirales; family Acutalibacteraceae; genus CAG-488. The sequence goes on from JAZRME010000158.1 coordinate 8,504, forward strand.
AATAGTCAGACTCTGTGATTTCGTCGATATTACCGTGAACAAAAGACTGGTAAGCGTAAAGGGTACATCTGTCCTGATTCTCTGTCCAACCGCAGGACCAACCGTTTTCATAACGGGCACCTGTTTTTCTGCCACTGATTTCGTCTTTGATGTCAACACCGTTAACGGTACCGTGGTCAGTAAGACAAAGAACTTCATAGCCCTTCTGGTAATGATACCAGATAGTATCATTAAGCTCGATGTCAGCGTCACTTCGTACAGTATGCGCATGAGTCGAAGACTTGAACGCATGAAGTGTGCCGTTGTTCCACTCAATGTCTTTATAAGGGTTATCTACAACTTTAAAGTCATAGCTACCAAGAACGTCGGAAGGCTCAGCATAAGCTGTGAGGCCTACAACACCGACGCCAACGAGCATAATAACCGTTAAGAGCATCGAGAGGATTTTTACGAATGTTTTCATTAAAAATCATTCCTCCTATACTTATAAAAACTCCAATTATAGTTGTAACAATTATATACCCTTATTAAGAAAAAAGCAATAGATAATCCATATTTTTAATAAAAAAGTTCAACAAAAAATCCTCACTGTAAAAGTGAGGATTAGTTTAATATTTTAAATTATTTTCTCATTTCAGCAAGGTCACGGTAATTGATAAGTTTAATGCCGAGAGAATCAATATGCTGCTTGGTTTTGGGGTCTGAGAAAAGCTTATATTCCCATACGCGTCTTTCCCATGCGCCGGCAATACTCTTGAGTTCATCACTCTCATAAGCAGGATGAATATACGTTTCGGTTACACCGGGTTCAAAGGTGCGATAAAGCTCATAGATATATTCACGATAGTTTTCGTAGCTTTCACGCTGGGGGCCTGCCCAATCACCGGGAAGAAGGAAATCAGGCATAGCAACACCGAGAGCCTGACCCATCTGAGCAAAGCCACCGATAAACTGCTGAACCATCTCTTTATCAATATGAATAGCGAGCATATCGTTGCTGAACTGAGCCTCTGTAAACTGCATCGGGAAACGGAAAGGAAGACCGTATTTAGCAGCAGTTTCGATAGCGAGTTTAGCCATCTCTACCCTACCGGTTTCAATGCCGTAAAGTGAACCCATATGGTTATCAAGATGTGATGGGTTAAGACCGAGGTTTTTAAGATGCTCAACCTGAGCTGTGATTTCAGCAGCTGTTTCTTCAAGATCAGCAGCTTTTTCAAACTCATCACTCTCGTGGTGCATAAAGCCCTCGCTGTCAAGCAAAGACTTGCCGCCTGTGAGAGGACGCCAACGGTACTGACCCCATTCACTTGTTGTTGTGAGATGAACACCCACTGCGTACTGAGGATTTGCTTTAGCAAAGTTGACAGCTTCATAAGCCCATGCGCACGGAGCCATAATTGTAGCTGAAGTGATTCCGCCTGATTTAAACAAATCAGCAACAGCCTGGTTAGCTGAATGGCACATGCCAAAGTCATCTGCATTTATGATTAAATACTTGTCCATAAAAAACACTCCTTTTTTAGTGTAATATAATTATATTGTATAAGATTGATTCGGTCAATAGCTTAAGAAATTTATATTTTAGAAAATTCACAAAAAAAGTTGTTCACTTTGCCAAAATAAGTTTCTACCATTTCATTGTTGCATCCCTTGAGTTGATGCTCAAGTCCGTCAAAGGTAACAAGCTCACAAGGAACATTATTCTTTTTAAGAGCAGAATACATACTCTGAGCAATTTTATAGCCCACCATATAATCCATTGTTCCGTGAAGAAGGATTGTAGGCGGAACATGAGAGGACAGATGATATATCGGTGACAGCTCTTTCATCTGATCAATATACTCTGCCCAATTATTTTTTGTGATTTTATGGCCGATAATGTTTGACAACCCACGGCAGATAAATCCCTGAGCAGGTCCGGCAAGAGGCGTTGACAAATCTGAAGGAGCTGATTCGCCTATAACAAAATCAACAGGCAAGGGAGATGACTCACTTTTTTCATAAGCATAACTCATAACAATATGAGCACCGGCAGAAAAGCCACGAAGAATACACCTGTCAAAGTGACAACCGAATTGCGAAGCGTAGTCAATGATAAACTTCATCGCAGTTTCAACATCCTCCATCATTTCAGGAAGAAGAGCAGGTGTCATACGATAATTCATATTAACAGCAGGTACATTGAGCCGCTTTGAAAACTCCTCTGTTTCACGGGAATAGTCAACCTTGTCACCCATTGACCAGCTTCCTCCGTGAAGGGATATGAGAACGATATTATAATTTTCTCTATCGTCAGGCAAATAAAAGTCGAGAAGCTGCGCCTCGTTTTTGCCGTAGCTTATGTTCTGAATAAGTTTCATTTCATTTATCCTTTTAAATAATTTAAAATATCACTTATGTTATCAGCTGAATATTCAACCTCTTTTGAAAAAAGGTGAGCAATATCAGCAATATCGCTTTGGTCGGAATATGCATTGATTGTAACACAGGCAAGTGCACATAAACGAGCCTTTGAAATCATATCACCGTCAAAAACACTTCTGAGGAAATATCGGTAAATATAATACCACGCAATATTTTCAGATTGGTGAACATTTTGTGAAAAATCTTTTTCTTCGGGAATCTGTGACAAAAGCTTTTCCCATCGGGGAGTAAGAATATCAAGTTTGCGAAGCTTTTCAACACAATCTTTAACGGTAGGCAAAGTCGGGTTACTATCCCCTGACAAATCAAGAATTTTGAGAATACGGCTTTCAAACGCCATTGATTTATCATCAATGACCGAAAAAATCTTTTTGCGTAATGACACAAGCTCAAAATAATTTTCTGGGTCAATATCATTAGGCAGCGGCAAATCGCTGTTAAACTCAAAAAGCAGTTCCCGTTCCTCTGTATTATTCACAATGAGTCTTGCAGCTTCAGGACAGGCAAGGCCGAGACCTGTTTCACAGGTTCCGCCGTAATCTTCAACAAAACGAGGGAACATTGTGCAGGTATGGCAAAGAGCTGATTCACCCAAAGCAGAATAAATATCACAAAGATTGCTGCTGTTGAGAAAAGGACATCTGCCGTCTCTGAGAGAAAAAACAATATCACCGTCAGAGTCTGTTTTCATCTCACGGCGGAGTCTGTCACCGATTTCACCATTGACAGTTTTATAATACCCTGCCTTTTGGGAGTCAACAACAATATCCCACCCGGCACAGCAAGTGTCTTCACATTCGGAAGCGATACACCTGAAATCTTTATAATACTTTGGATAAACGAGTTTCA
>JAZRME010000159.1:0-4532 GCA_045647325.1 Acutalibacteraceae bacterium
ATGTTTTTAATTATGTATGAAACAGTTGAGCTGTCTTCTTTTTTGCCGTTAAAATGTGTGTCGGTAAACATCAATACCCTGAAGTCACCGTCACTGTTCTTTTTTATGGTGACGCTGTCGATTTCCTGCTTAACGATTTCAATGTCATTCTGCATTTTTTTGATTGACGAGATGTCATAAGGGATTCCTTGCGAATTTTTGTAAACTACAAATCCGCCAAAACCGATTGCAGCAACGAGAATAATTGCAACCGCTGTTTTCAGAAATTTTTTCATTTTCACCAATCCTTTATTTTGTTTTATGATTTTATTCTAACATAAAAACTAATCTAAAACAATCTTTTTGATTGCTTTTTAAAAACTATGTATGCTATACTTCCTATATAGTGAAAACGGAGGCGGATTATGAAAATCGGTTTTACTTCAACTTCTTTCAGACAGATTAAAAATATAGAAAAGATAGTTAAGATTGCTTCACAGTCAGGCGCAGACTGTATCGAATGGGGCGGAGATATCCATATTAAAGATGTGGCTGCAGCCAAAAAGGCAAAAAAGCTCTGCGATGACGCCGGAATAGATATCTGCTCTTATGGCAGCTATTACCGTGTCGGCAGTCAGAAGGCTGATGAATGGAAAAAAATCTGCGAAATTGCTCACACAATGGGGGCGAAGTCAATCCGTGTGTGGCTCGGCAACTGTGACAGTGAAGTAACAGATGAAGCTGAATATCAGCGTCTGGTTAAAGATTCAAAAGATATCTGCGCCGTCGCTCAGAAATACGGTGTTATTGTCTGCCCCGAATGTCACGATAACACTTTTAACAATAACACAGATGCTTTTTTAAAAATATATCAGGATATCGGCTGTGATAATTTTAAAACATATTTTCAATCAAGATATAAGCGAAAAGAGTATGACCTTGACCGACTTGAACGCACTATCCGACACGTCGAAAGTGTGCATATTTCATATTCGGAGCAATCAAGAGAGCAGTTTCCGAAATTCAGACCGGGATATATAAATACATTATTAGAAAAAATCAATTCATTGAGTTTTGACGGTATTATTCTTGTGGAATACACCTATTTGTTTTGTTGGGCAGGTATTCCCTCATCAATGAAAAAAGATATACAAAAAATCAGAGCGAAAGTAGGGAAGTTAAGATGAAAATAGCGCTGTTTGGTACAAATCAGATTCAGTTTTCAAAAGTTTATACACCTGAAGTTATCAAAAAACTTGAAACTTATGGTGAGCTTTCGCCAAAAATCAACCATAACAATCTTGAAGAAAATGCAGATTTTCTTGCTGATTGCGAAATTGCTTTTTCAACCTGGGGAATGGCTCAGTTCACCAAAGACGAAATTGCAAAATATATGCCGAAACTCAGGGCTGTTTTTTATTCTGCCGGAACAGTTCAATATTTTGCCCGTCCTTTTCTTGAAAGCGGAGTAAAGGTTTTCAGCGCATTTGCTGCCAATGCAGTGCCTGTCGCCGAATATACCTTTGCTCAGATAACACTTGCAGCGAAGGGCTATTTTCAGGCAGAAAAATGCTACCGTTTTTTACCTGTGCGTTCACTTGTTTATGCTAATTCAGCAACAGGCAATTTTGATTGCAAGGTAGGTCTTGTGGGCCTTGGCGCAATCGGAAAAATGGTAGCAGAAAAGCTCAAGGCTCTTGATGTTGAAGTTTATGCCTGTGACCCGTTTATTGACCGTGAAACAGCAGATGCCCTTGATGTTACACTTGTTGATATGGAAACTCTTTTCAGCGAATGTGATATTATAAGCAACCACCTTGCTAACAAGCCCGAGCTTGAAAATATATTTAACGGTAAGCTTTTTAAAAAGATGAAAAAGCGTTCAACCTTTATCAACACAGGCAGAGGCGCTCAGGTTGATGAATACGCTCTTGCGTGGTCGCTTTTGTGTCATCCGTCAAGAACTTTTGTTGCCGATGTTATAAAAAAAGAATTTTTTCCGTATATCTGCCCTCTGTTCTGGTGCCCCAATGCTATTCTTACCCCTCATATTGCAGGTAGCACAGGTAAAGAGCCTCAGCGAATGGCGTATTATATGATGAGCGAAATGGAAAAACTTTTAGCAGGTGAGCCGACAGAGTACGAGGTTACTCTTGAGTCTCTTGAAAGAATGGCATAAGCAGGTACATTTTAAAGAAAAGCCAACGGAGGAAATATAGTGATTATTATATATGTTTTTTTGGCGTTGCTTGGTCTTGTTGTTGCGTTGACGGTTGGTGAAGTTATAGCGCTCGTTTGTCAGAAATCAGCTCAGGAGCAGCCTGATGATAAAGACTCTGACTATTACTCAACCACCATCAATAATAAAGGTTACGCAGATTTATACCGTTATCTTTCAGGTGAAAAAGATGCACCGTCTTTTTCTGAAGATGAGGTTTATGCCTTGCTTTTTAAACAGTCTGAGTATATGAAAATGCGATTTGACTGCGCTGATTTCAGAGCGCAGTTACTGTTTAAAATTTATAAAGACTGCGGAGAAAAGCTCAACGATAAGTGCAGGGCTCTGATAAAAAAAGCGTTCCTTGATTTTAAATATTTTATGGATGAACCCGGCGATGACAGTATGTGTTATTGGTCTGAAAATCATCTGATTCTTTTTGCTGTGAGTGAATATCTTGCCGGTCAGGAATGGCCTGATGAGATTTTTTCAAATGACGGCAAAACAGGCAAAGAGCATATGTCAAAGGCTAAAGTCAGAGTTGATGCATGGATGCAGCAACGATTTGATTTCGGCTTCTCAGAATATCTGAGTAACAACTATCTGGCCGAAGATATTTCACCTATGGCAAATTATATAGCATATTCACATGACAAAAAATCTGTTGAACAGATGAAAATTATAATGGACACTTTATGGCTTGATGTTGCTCTCAACAGTGTCAATAATCGCTTTGTTTCAACAAGTTCAAGAATGTATGGCAATAACAAAGCGGCGAATTGTATCGGCAACAGCATTCAGTCAGCGATGAATATTCTTTGGGGAAATGACGGCGCTGATGATGTGATGAGTAATCCGCATTTTTCACAGCAAGAAAAAAATCTGATAAAAGAGTCCCTTAAAAAAGAACCTAATTACATAGTTATTTGTTTTAGTGATATTGTAAAAAAAGGTATCTATACTTTGCCCCGTGCTATCAGAGATATCGCTCTTTCAAAAGATAGCTTTGTTTCTGAAATGAGCTGTGGTCTTTCGCCCTCTGATATGGTGAAAGAGGGCCTTGTCGGTCAGCAACCTCATCAGATTATGGCTCAGATGGGTGCTGAAACATTCACTAATCCTGAAGTGATTGATAACACATTAAAATATCTCAAAGATAATAAGATGTATCGCAATTCTTTTGTCAGCTATTTCAGGTTTCTTAATCTTACCGTGCTTAAAGCCGTTAATTGGAAAAAAGTCGCATTAAATCACAATATCCTTCCCCACGGTATTGCTCTGGGCAGGGGTAATGTTTACACATATCGCACGGCACATTATTCAATGTCAACCTCTGTTTGTAAAAGCGTTGATATGTGCGGCGCTCAGGGTCACGAATGGAGCGCCAACATCGGTGAAGCTCTCGCTCTTTTTACAACGCATCCTGCCGGTGACGGAAACAGTAAATACAGCGCATCACCCGGCTATTGGGTCGGCAACGGCAGACTCCCTATGAGCGTTCAGCATGAAAGCGTAAATGTTACAATATATAAATTGCCTGATAAAAAGCGCCTTGGTGAATCAGCTGTTGCATCAATGACTCACGCATATATGCCAAAAGATTTTTATGATGAATTTCAACTTGATGGCAATATAGTTTTCGCAAGAAAAAACGGAGTTTTTGTGGCGCTGATTTCAAACGGAGAGATGAAGTTCAGGCCTTTTGATGAAAATTCTGCCAAGGGTATTCACAAGGGCAGAACTTTCCCTGATGATTACAGTTTAAAAAGTGAGTTTGATTTATGCCGTTTCGGTGGTGATTATCATATATATATTACCGAGCTTTCAGACGCTGACAAAGAGACCTTCAATGAGTTTAAATCAAGAATCAGTAAAAATATTGTTGATTTTTATAAAGACGGTTGCGTGAAATATATAACGGCTGCCGGTGAAATTGAGGTTTCTCATGACGGAGTTTTCAATATAGACGGTGAGGCTGCTCAGAAAGAGTTTGACCGTTATAACAGCAAGTTTTGCAAAGCAAAAAGAAAGCCCGGCTCAATAACAGTTGACAGCGGTAAAAACCGATTGATTCTTGATTTTAAAAATGGCGAAAGGAAAGAAGAAAATGTATAAGACCAGTGATGTAATAAAAAAATTAGACAAACCTGTTTTAAGTTATAAAGATACACCGTATAATTCTGCGCTCATATTCAACGCAGCCGTTGAAAAATATAACGGAAAATATGTTATGCTTTTCAGAAATGACTACGGTGATTTTGAAAACCACAGATTGGACGGCACAAGCATCGGCTTCGCCACCAGCGATAACGGAATTGACTGGACAGTAGAAAAC
>JAZRME010000160.1:0-1416 GCA_045647325.1 Acutalibacteraceae bacterium
TGCTGTTGACTCACTATCGTTAGAAACAGCAACCTGACCCTTACGGCCGAAAGCCTCAACGCGCTGGTCATAGCCATAACTTGCCTCACGGCTGTTGTCGATAACGGCAATAGCACCGTTTGTGAGTTTCATTGAAATAACAGCTGTGTCAATATCTCCTGCTTCACCAATTGCAGGGTCAACTCTTACAGCGCCGTAAGCGAACACTTCTTCAACCTCTGCGCCTGACATAAAGCGAACCATATCAAAATCGTGAATAGTCATATCAAGGAAAATGCCGCCTGAAACTTTAACATACTCTACGGGTGGTGCACCGGGGTCACGAGAGCAGATTTTGAGAATATCCATATCACCGATCTGACCGTCAGCAACAGCCTTACGGGCAGCAGCAAAGTTGTGGTCAAAACGACGGTTGAAACCAACCTGATATTTAACATTACTGTTTTCAAGAGCAGCCTTGACCTCAAGAATTTTGTTTACATCGTGATCAATGGGTTTTTCACAAAAAATATGTTTACCTGCCTTGATAGCCTCAAGTGAAATCACAGAATGAGTGTCAGTTGATGAGCAGATGAGAACTGCATCAATTTCGGGATCGTTGAGAATATCGTGATAATCTTTTGAAAATTCATTGATACCAAGACCTTTTGCCCACTCAATTGTTTCGTCATTAAGATAAGGGTCAGCTACAGATTTAACTGTTGCACTTTTAACATAGTTCATAATTGATTCGCAGTGAACTTTACCGATTCTGCCTGCGCCGATAATACCAACTTTTAACATAGTTTACTCTCCTTAGATTCCTGCTTTGTCAGCAATATATTTTCTTGCCATTTTGGCATATTTGAAGGGGTTTGCAATTGCAGGGTCCTGCTCTGCTTCAACAAGCATCCAACCCTCATAGTCTGCGTTTTCAAGCTCGGCAAAGATAGGCGCAAAATCAATCGCACCGTCACCGGGTACTGTGAACGCACCAAGACGGACTCCCTTAAGGAAGCTGAGATGTTCATCTTTTACTTTCTTCACAATTTCAGGGCGAATATCTTTAAGATGAACATGCTTTATTCTCTTGACATACTTTTTAAGAACAGCCATATAATCCTCACCGCAATAAGCAAGATGACCACTGTCAAAAAGAAGGAAAACGCTGTCAGGATCGCAGAGTTCCATCATTTTATCAACCTCGGCAGCAGTCTGAACAACTGTGCCCATATGATGATGATAAACGAGAGTAATGTCATATTCTTTTGCGATTTTGCCTAGCTTTGAAAGACCGTCAGCAAAGGTTTTCCATTCATCGTCGTTCATAACATATTTCTTTTCAAAAACAGGAGTTTCCATCTGACCCTGAATGCTGTAGCTCTGTTCAGAAACGCCAATTCTCTTTGAGCCACAGCCCTTAAGAAATTCACACTG
>JAZRME010000161.1:0-2680 GCA_045647325.1 Acutalibacteraceae bacterium
CTTGTGCCCGTTTCTGAAAGTGATATGATTTTTACCGTAGTTGGTGAGGAGCTTGGGTTTGTTGGTTGCATTGCACTGCTCGTTGCAATTCTTCTTGTTGTTCTAAAAATAATTTCAATCGGTAAAAAATCAATCAATACAACAGGTAAATATATGTGCTATGCAGTTGCACTGATGATTGCTGCGCAGACCGTTATCAATGTTGGTGTTTGCCTAAAGGTGCTACCTGTTATCGGTATCACCCTGCCGTTTATAAGCGCAGGCGGCTCCGCCAATATGTGTATCTATTTTTCAATCGGGCTTGTTCTCAGCGTTTATCGCTCATCAGTTGACCGAGGACCCCAGGACATACGCAGAAGCGCAATTTCAACCCCATTTGAAGAGGTTTAAATTCCTATTGACAAATTAAAACAGAATGATATAATGAAGAAAATAATTATCTTTGGGGCGGGGTGAAATTCCCCACCGGCGGTATAGCCCGCGAGCGCAAGCTGATTCGGTGAAATTCCGAAGCCGACGGTAAAGTCCGGATGAAAGAAGATATAACAGGTATCTCACCCCGTACGATTGTACGGGGCTTCTTTTTTCCCCGAACGGAGGTTTATATGAATAAATCAAATAACAGAAAAATCGCAGTTACAGCTATTATGTCAGCACTTTCTTTTGCTTTGATGATGCTTGACTTCCCTTTGCCGATGCTCATTCCATCATTTATAAAGTTTGATTTTTCCGAGCTCCCGGCTTTGATTACATCATTTGCATACGGACCGGGCTGGGGTGTGCTGGTTTGCCTTCTCAAAAATGTTCTGCATCTGCCAATGAGTTCAACACAGTATGTCGGTGAGCTTTCAAACTTCCTTATGGGCGCTGTTTTTGTGTTTGTTGCAGGTATGTTTTACAAAATCAAGCGCACCAGAAGCTTTGCATTAATCGGCGCTATGGTAGGTAACTTTGCAATGGTAATTGCTTGCTTTGCTGTGAACAACTTTGTAACTTACCCCATTTACATGGAAATCCTTCTTCCCGAACCCGCACTGATGGGTATGTATCAGGCAATTTTACCAAGTGTTGATTCTGTTGCCAAGGCAATTCTGATTTTCAATGTACCCTTCACCTTTGTCAAAGGACTTGCAAGCGTACTTATAACTTTTTTGGTTTACCGCAAGCTTTCACCGCTGCTTAAAGGCAAAAAATTATAATAGCACTTGACTAAATGTCTTTTTTAGTATATAATCTTTGGGTAAATTAAATATTTCCTTATTAAGAGTAGCTGAGGGACAGGCCCTATGAAGCTCGGCAACCTGCTTTTGCAAGGTGCTAATTCCTGCGGAATAACCGAAAGATAAGGTGTTGTCGCCCGTGGTTATCCACGGGCTTTTTTACGGAAAATTAACGGAGGATTTTAAAATGGCTAATTATTTATTCACATCAGAATCAGTTACATGCGGTCATCCCGACAAAATCTGTGACCAGATTTCAGACGCAGTTCTTGATGAAATTTTAAAGCAGGACCCTATGGGCAGAGTTGCCTGTGAAACCTGCTGCACAACAGGTCTTGTGCTTGTTATGGGCGAAATTTCTACAACTGCACAGGTTGACATAACTTCAATCGCCCGTAAGGTTATTTGTGACATCGGCTATGATGATGCTTCAAAAGGCTTTGATGGCAACACTTGCGCTGTTATAACAGCCCTTGATAAGCAGTCACCTGATATCGCTCTCGGTGTTAATAATTCATTTGAGCTTAAAGAAGGCAAAGACGATCCATATAACCAGCACGGTGCAGGCGATCAGGGTATGATGTTTGGCTTCGCTTGTGATGAAACACCTGAGCTTATGCCTATGCCTATTTCATTGGCTCACAAACTTGCTCTCAGACTCACACAGGTTCGCCAGGACGGCACTCTCCCCTATCTTCGTGCTGACGGTAAAACACAGGTTACTGTTGAATATGATGAAAACGATAATGTTGTCGGCATCGACACAATCGTTATTTCTTCACAGCACAGCGCTGATGTTGAGCTCGAGCAAATCAGAGCTGATATTATTCAGAATGTCATTTACCCCATCATTGACGCTGATCTTATAGACAACAAAACAAAAATTTATATTAATCCTACCGGCAGATTTGTTACAGGCGGTCCTCAGGGCGACAGCGGTCTCACCGGCAGAAAAATTATTGTTGACACATACGGCGGATATGCCCGTCACGGCGGCGGCGCTTTCAGCGGTAAAGACCCGACAAAAGTTGACCGTTCAGCAGCTTACGCTTGTCGCTACATCGCTAAAAACATTGTTGCGGCAAAACTTGCAAAAAAATGTGAAATTCAACTTGCTTACGCCATCGGTGTTGCAAAACCTGTTTCTGTTATGGTTGACACATTCGGCACAGGTATTATTGATGACGAAGTTCTTGCTGAAATCGTTGAAGAGAACTTTGACCTTCGCCCTGCAGCAATCATTGAAAAGCTCGGCCTTCGCAGACCGATTTATCGTCAGACCGCTGCTTACGGTCATATCGGCAGAACTGATATCGATCTCCCATGGGAAAAAACTGATAAGGTTGACGCTCTTATTGAGTCAGCCGGAACAAAAAATATCAGAGAATAATTTTTATGCGCCACGGTATGCTACCATACTGATGGCGCATTTTTTATAAATTATACTTTATCTTGTTATC
>JAZRME010000162.1:0-2508 GCA_045647325.1 Acutalibacteraceae bacterium
CTTGAGTAATCCTCCATTGGTGAACAAAAATATTCTGTTCTTTTGCAAGTAGGACTTCCTATAAAAAGCAAGTCTTACTCAGTATGGCGGAGAGAGTGGGATTCGAACCCACGGTACGTTGCCGTACGACGGTTTTCAAGACCGTTCCGTTATAACCACTTCGGTATCTCTCCAAGTGCCTTAATATATTATCACAAGAAAATGACTTTGTCAACACTTTTTTAAATGTTTTTATAGATTTTTAATTTTAAGTGTGATATAATTTTTACACTTAAAGAGAGGTTAATGATTATGCAGAAATTAAATCATAAACACGCAAAGATGCTGACGGCTCTTTGCGCTGTGTCTTATTTTGTCAGTTATCTGACAAGAACAAACTTTGCTGCGATTATCACGGCGATTATTGAAACAGGGATTATAGAAAAAACTGCCGCAGGTATGGTTACAACTGTCGGTTTTATTACTTACGGTGTCGGTCAGCTTATAAGCGGTTGGCTCGGCGACAGAATTAACCCCAAAAAGCTGATGTTTGTGGGTTTTCTCACTACAGCGATGATGAATTTTATTATTCCCTTTTGCCCCAACGGGTTTATGATGTGTGTTGTGTGGGGCGTTAACGGTTTCGCTCAGTCACTTATGTGGCCGCCTATGGTTAAAATTATGAGCACTGCGATGGACACAGATGATTATAACAAAAGCTGTGTTTCCGTGACCCTTGGCAGCACTCTTGCCACAGTTTCGATTTATATTCTTGCTCCTGTTGTTATTTCTTTTGCAGATTGGAAAGGTGTTTTTTACATCACATCTGTTTCAGCTTTGATTATGTCAGGCGTATGGTATGTGATGATTACAAAAATCGAAAAAATTTCAGGCCTTACATACGCTCTTCGTTCAGGCGAAAAACAAAAGAAAAAGAAAAATTATTCAATCGGAGGACTTCTTCTTATTGTCACAATGTTTGCAATCTGCTTGCAGGGTAGTCTGCGTGACGGTGTAACAACATGGGTGCCTACCTATATTTCGGAAGAGTTCAGATTAGGCAGCGAAATTTCCATTCTCAGCGGTGTAGGTATTCCGATTTTTTCTCTTGTGAGCATAAAAGTTGTTTCTGTTTTTTATGATAAAATGGGCAAAAAACCCTTTAAATGCACAATTATTCTTTTTTCTGTTGCTGCAGCCTGCTGCGGATTATTGACCGCTTTCCCGGGTGTTTCCGTTATATTGACAGTTATTCTCACAGGTCTTATAGTTGCGTGTATGCACGGCATTAACCTTATTCTTGTTTGTTATCTTCCTGCGATTTATGCTGAACCTGACAGCGTTTCATCTCTTTCAGGTACGCTTAATTTTATGACCTATGTAGGTTCGGCTCTTTCAACATACGGGTTTGCCCTTCTTTCAACCGAATTTGGTTGGGGAGGAACAATTATTTCCTGGTTAGGTATTTCACTTTTAGGTGCATTGATGTGTTTCGTTGCAAATATTAAAAGCAAAAAGGATTGATATCTATGATAAATCACCACGATTATTTTGATGTTTATTATCAGGGTGGAGAAGTGCCTGAGTTTTGTTTCAGAAGCGGAAAGATGGTGTATCAGGAAGCTTTTTATAACGGCTCTCTGATTGCTCTGGGCTATAATGCCGCAGGGTATCCGTTGAATCTTCGCAAAAATGAAAAAACCCGATTGAATATCAAAAAATTTGCAGAGCCTTTTGCTTTTAACATTGAGCTTGACGGTCAGAGCGTTGACTTCGGGCTTGAATTTATAGATTTTAAAATTGAAAGAAACGCTGAAAACATCAAAACAACATATATTTTTAACAGCACTGTGAAGGCTGTTGAAATTCGTGTGCATACCGTTATAGACGGAACACAGATGTTTTCAAGATATATTGAGATAAAAAATCTTTCTTCTGCTCCTGTGAGCCTGAGCAGACTCAGTCTTTTAAGCGGCGGACTTGAAGAAATTGAAACTTACGAAAAAAATCCATACTCAATCGGTTATTTCAGTAACGACCAATGGGGCAGGGAAGGGGAGTTTGAATGGCACGATCTTCATCCTGATATGACTTGCATCGACTCTCGTTTTGGCCGTGACCGATTCAGACATCCGCTGATTTTTATCAAAAGCAAACCTACGGGCAAAATCTGGTTTTCGCAGATCGGATGGACAGCAGGTTGCCGATTTGCTGTTGATTACAACTCAAAGCCGATGAATGAAGATAAATATCTCGCCTTCAAGGCAGAGATTACAGGCCACAATCCTATGTTTGTGATCAGACCCGGTGAAACCTTTGTTTCGCCTGAGGTGCATATGGGTGTTGTTCAGGGTGGTCTTGATTTTGCTGTGAATGAAATGCATTCACATATCAGAAAAACCGTGCTTCCTGCTCCGTGGAATAATCTTATCGGCTGCGGAATGGGCGCTGATCATGATATGACTGTAGAAACATCAAAATCTTATATCCGTCAGTTTAAAGAGATGGGCGGCGAAGTGTTTATTATTG
>JAZRME010000163.1:0-5225 GCA_045647325.1 Acutalibacteraceae bacterium
ACAGTGATAAACTCGTGGTCGGGGGTGAGTGTACCGTCAGTCTGAATTTTTATTTTGCTGCCAAAAGACATACCCTCGCAGCCCTCACCGTAAAGGGGGCTGTCAGCAGCGTTGAGTCTGCCGTTAAGAAGAATTTCATCAGCTCTGAGAGATGCAGAATAAGCATCTCTTTTTCTTTTTAGTGAAACTTTGCAAGAAAACGGTCTGCCGTCATTCCACAGTTTATAAACGAGAGCGTCAAACTCTTCGCTGATGAAACACTCGCTGTTAAACTTCATTCCGCTTTTTGACCAGCTGACACGGCTGATTGCCTCGCTGAGCTCGAGCTCTTTACGATAATCGGCAAAAGGCGATTTATCAAAAAAATCAACAAAAATTTCACCGAAACTTTCGTAAGAGCGCACCACGGGAGGGTCTGAGAGAAATGTTGCTCTTGCAAGGTCGGCTGCCTGCTGAAGTCTTTCTTCAAAAATCAGTTTTCTGATTTCTGCCAATGCTTCAGGTGAAGCGTGATATTTTTCTTCAATTTTTTTGCCGCACCAAAGTGATTCTTCGTTTATTTCAATTTGTTCACAATGAGGGTTGCCGTAAATCATTGCCCCCACTCTGCCGTTGCCGAGAGGGAAGGCGCACATCCAATCATCTATAAACTCATTGTGCCAGAGTAATGTTGACATTTTTATAACCTGCCTTTATTTCTTATAAATTTCTTTGATAAGATTCAGTTCCTTATCAAATTCAGCCATATATGTGTATCCGTTGTCGGTGGGTTCACCGGCGTCATTGTAAGCGCCAAAGCCGAGGATAAGCGTTCCGTTTTTATAATCTGTAGTAACAATCTGAGGGATAGCCTCTCCGTTATAGAGTGGAAGTCCGGTGATGTCGGCAAAAGAAACCTCTTTTTTCAATGTCTTTCCGTTGTCGGCAAAAATATCACCGCCACCGAATGAAGTCCTGATTACCGTATCATCAATATACACAATAAAGCCGGGCGCATTGGCATAATATCTTTCTTCTCCGAAGGTCCAGCTTTTGCCTGAGTCAGAGGTGAAAAACCAGCTCTGAGCTACACTGCCTGCGCCTCCGGAACCTGCTGAAACTGCAACTCCGTTACCGTCAGGGTGAACCTCTGCAAAGCTGAAGTAACTCCAGAATTCATCATAGTCATATTTGCCGCCGTCATTAAAATAATCTGTAAGTATTTCTTCAAGAAGCTCATTTGTGATGGTTATCACTTCATTGTCAGAGGAATATGTTTCTGTTTTTTCTTCATTTTGGTAATCGCTGTAATAATTTTCACGCTGATACCTTGAGCCGAAAACAGCACCTCCGAAAAAAACACCAACCAGAACAAGAGAAGTTAAAAGAAAAATCAAAAATCTTTTCATTGTTTCCTCCTAAAAATTCAGCCGTTCACAAGGAACGGCTTGAAAATTAAATATCGTACTGTTTCATAAGGTCGTTGACCATCTTTGTGATTTCTTCAACTGCAGAATCCATAGGAATTTCGCCTTTGAAGCTCTTATCTCTGAATGAAACCTCAACAATACCCTTTTCGCAGGTCTTGGGGCTTACAACAACTCTTACGGGAATACCGAACAAGTCTGCATCAGCAAACATTGAGCCGGGGCGCATATCACGGTCATCATAAAGAACCTCAATGTGATTTTTCTGCAATTCATCATAAAGCTTTTCACAAACAGCAGAAACTTCTTCGTTCTTCTGACGGAGGTTACAGATCTGAACCTGCCAGGGAGCGATTGAAATGGGCCAGATGGGGCCGTAATCGTCGTGACTTTCTTCACAGATTGAAGCAATAAGTCTGCCGACACCGATACCGTAGCAGCCCATAATAGGATGCTGAGCAACACCGTTTGAGTCAAGATATGTCATATCCATGCTCTTTGTGTATTTTGTGCCGAGCTGGAAGATGTTACCGACCTCGATACCGTTTGAAATTGAAATTGTCTTTTTGCCGCAGCAGGGGCAGATTGCACCCTCAAAAATCTTGGCAACGTCAACATATTCAACTTCACCGAAGTCACGGGCAACATTGAAGCCTGTGTAATGATAGTCAACTTCGTTTGCGCCACAGACTGTGCTTTCAAGGCCAACAAGTGATGAGTCAAAAACAAGCTGAGCGTCAGCGTTCTGATTAACAGCGCCGATGAAACCTGCAACGATTCCGCTTTCTTCTGTGATGATAGCGGGGTGAATCTCTTCACCGATGAAGTTGCGGAGCTTTGTTTCGTTCACATCAAGGTCACCACGAATGAACACGATGATATATTCATCAGTAAGGTTTTTCTGATATACAACAGCTTTGCAAAGCTTTGAAGCAGGAATTGAAAGGAAGTTGCAAAGCTCGTCAATTGTTTTAACATCAGGTGTGTGAACTTTTTTAAGCTCTTCCAAAGCGCCTGATTCGTTTTCAACTTTAACATCAGCAGCTTCCATATTTGCTTTGTATCCGCATTCAGGGCAGATAGCAAGAGTGTCTTCACCGATATCAGCAAGGAGCATAAACTCGTGAGAAATGCTGCCGCCCATCATACCTGAGTCACTTTTAACAGCAACAACATTTTTTGCACCTGCACGCTTGAAGATACGGTCATATGCTTCATAGCAACGCTCATAATACTGCTCAAGATCTTGCTGAGAAGTGTGGAAAGAATATGCGTCTTTCATTGTGAACTCACGCACACGGATAAGACCGCCACGACATCTGGGCTCGTCACGGAACTTGGTCTGAATCTGATAAATCATAAAGGGATAATGTGAGTAAGAGTTGGCTGTGTTTCTTGCAAGGTGAACAGCAGCTTCTTCGTGAGTCATACCAAGCACAACATCGTTACCGCTTCTGTCTTTGAAACGTGCCATTTCACTGCCGATGCTTGTGTATCTGCCTGATTCCTGCCATAAAGATGCAGGCATAACAACGGGGAACATAACTTCCTGGCCGTCGATTCTGTCCATTTCTTCACGGATAATATTTTCAATCTTTTTTGCCATTCTCTTTGTGGGGGCAAAAAGTGAATATATGCCGTTATGCATATATTTCATATATCCGCCTCTTGTCATAAGCTTCTGACTTTCGATTATGCAATCGCCGGGAGCATCTCTTAAAGTTTCTAAAAGTAATTTGCTGACTTTCATTTGTATTCTCCTAACATAAATTAAACAATGTATATATTAAACTTTTGACTTCAATCTGTCAATATTTATTTCACGCTTATAACATAATTTAAAAAAGTTCCGTCATTTGCAAGTGTTGTGACAAATAAAGTTGAGTTATCAATGAAGCAAAGATCCCATAAATTCTGCAAACAGAGATTATCAGAAATATACTGACTGACTTCACCGTCAGAGCTGATAAACCATAAAGCCTGATTATCTTCGCCTGTTAAAACAGCGGCAATTTCTGAACCGTCACCGTTTGAAGCGAAATCAACAAGATTCTGCACTTCTTTGTCAGGCTTGACTGTTACGGCTGTGACGAGGTTGGTGAAAGTGTTCTGGTTTTTGTCAAAAACCCAGTCACCGTTAAAAACAAAGTCTTTGTCAACCGTGCCTTTGAATTGAGCAATAGTTTTTTCTTCGGCTAAATGTTCAACGCTTCTGAAACCTTCAGCTGTTTTTTTGATATAAACCAGACCGCTGTCGGTGTTTTCTCTGAGAAAGGTGCCGTACATTCCGCTGATCTGAGGTTTGTTAAGACCTTTGTTGAGATCATAAACAGCATAAAGTTCGGTGGTTTCGTCATAAATTCTGCCTGAAATTATGCCTGCCTTTTTTGAAACAGAAGCAAGATAACTGTCGGTGAGCATTGACCACCTTTCAGACATACGGCCGTTTTTGTCAGCGTTTCTGTCTCGCTGAGCCGTTATGGTCGAGCATTTCTGATTGCTCATATTGACTTCAAAAATTTCCGTGTAAGTTTTATCGGCAGAATATGTTTCGTCAGGGTCGGTGTTTAAAAGAAGCATTTTGCCGTCAAGGGCATAAATTGAAGGGGCATCAATGAGCTTTGCAAAAACATAAGAATATAAGTTGACATCAGCCTGAGTGTTATCGGTGGTGAAAAGGCCGTATCCGAGCGTTTTTTCTTCAACCTCAATATAATAAACAGTGATAGGTATTTTGTAATATGTGCAGGTTGGTTTAAGCTCAATTGTTTTAACTTCACCTGAATATTCAGAAAGGGAAGCGCCGATAAATTCATAAAATTTTACGGTGCCGTCAGGTTTCAGACAATAAAAAATATTGTCAAAATCAGATTTAACAAGAGGATACTCTGTAACAAGAGACTGATACTGCAGGTTTTCAACAGATTCACCCGGATAAGAGTTGCCGTCGTCAACCGGAAGACTGATTTCTGTGTCAGAGCCTGTGAAAAAGCTCACAGCCAGAAATCCGACCGATATCACAAGCAACACCGAAAAAATGCTTATCAGAACTTTATGAACGGTTTTCATATATTTACCTCACTTTATAACAAGCTCAACCGGGCAGTGGTCAGAGCCGTAAATCTCTGAATGAATAGAGGCCGAAACAAGATGATTTTTAAAATAATCAGAGACCAGAAAATAGTCGATGCGCCAACCTGCGTTTCGTTCTCTTGCCTGAAAACGATATGACCACCAGGAATATGCGCCCTCAAGGTCGGGGTAAAAATAACGGAAAGTGTCGATAAAACCGGCTGAAAGAAGCTGATTGAATTTATCTCTTTCCTGTTGTGAATAACCTGCGTTGCCTTCGTTGGCTTTAGGATTTTTTAAATCAATAGGGTTATGGGCAACATTAAGATCACCGCAGATGATAACAGGCTTGTCTTTCTGAAGAAGAGAAACTTTCTCTCTGAAGGCGTCTTCCCATCTGCATCGGTGGTCAATGCGCTTGAGTCCGTCCTGAGCGTTGGGCACATAGACAGTTATAAAATAAAAAGACTCAAATTCAAGGGTGAGCATACGGCCCTCTGTGTCAAGCTCGGGGGTGCCGATACCTTCGGTAACATTCAACGGTTTTTCTTTGGTAAAAACAGCTGTGCCGGAATATCCCTTTTTTTCGGCATAGCTCCAATACTGATAATATCCCTCGGGGTTAAAATCAATCTGCCCTTGTTGAAGTTTTGTTTCCTGCAGACAAAAAATGTCAGCATCAAGTGTGTCAAAAACCTCATTGAAGCCTTTGTTTACACAGGCTCTGAGACCGTTGACATTCCAGGA
>JAZRME010000164.1:0-5092 GCA_045647325.1 Acutalibacteraceae bacterium
AGGTCGCTGTCGTCTTTCATAAAAATCTTTGACGGCTTCTGATTGGGGTTACAGCCATATTTAAGTTCAAAATCTTTCATTTCAGACTCTCCTTATGCGTTTTTATTGATCATTCTGTTTGTAACTTCACCTGTTTCAAGGTTAGTGTATCTTACATACAGAGAAATTTTATTCTGTTCATTGAGGTTTTCCCAGATTTCTTTTGTGAAAGCGTCAATATCATCGTTCATCTGAACTCTTTCGGGTTCACCTGAGAATGTGGGGATGGGGTTGCCGTCATGGTCATAAGTGTGAATAAAATGACCGAGACCTGCGATAGGAGAATACTCAAAGCTGAATCTGTTACAAGCTGTTCCTTCAGGGTCAGCGCTCTTGAGAATGCTCATTCTATATGAAAAATCGTTTTCATCAAAAGCAAGGATGCCGCTGATTCTTGGTGTGAAGTTAGGAGCATCAGGCTCGAAACCTCTTGTTCTCAAGGCTCTGACGAAGCCCTTGCCGTTTTTAAGGAAGTCACAGATTGTGTTAGTCTGGTCACCGTTTGTAACAACGAGTTTATCGCCGACCTTTTTGATCGGAGAGTAGATGATGAGTGAAGGGTCTTCAACCTTTGACTCATCAAAAGGATAAATAATAACTTCGTCGCCTTTTTCAACAAAGACTCTGTTTCTTGAGTTTTCGCTTCTGCCCATAATAAAATAAGCTACGGCAGCGCACTTTCCGTCAGGGGTTTTGCCTATAACAATACCTCTGCCGGGGTAAGTGTTTGAGCTGAGTGTATCTTTAAGATTTGCAATATCATAAGTTGCCATTTCTATTTCTCCTCAATTATTTTTTTGCTAACGAGTTGAACAGCTTCAGGAAGAATAATCCACTCGGCCTGTTCCATAACTCTTTTTTGCAGAATTTCCGGTGTGTCGCCATCAAGAATGTCAACAGCCTTCTGGAGAATAATTTTACCTCCGTCAGGTATTTCATTAACAAAGTGAACGGTAGCGCCCGTAACCCTGACGCCGTATTCAAGTGCAGCTTCGTGAACTCTGAGTCCGTAATAGCCTTTACCACAGAATGACGGAATAAGAGCAGGATGAACATTGATAATTCTTTCGGGGTAGCATTTTGTAAAATCCTCTGACAAAATGCTCAGAAAACCTGCGAGAACTATAATGTCGATTTTGTATTCATCAAGCTTCTCTTTAAGAGCTTTTTCAAAAGCTTCCTGAGAGCCTGTGATTTTTTTTGTTATTGTGAAAGCATCGATACCTGCATTGTTTGCTCTTGTGATTGCATAAGCCTCAGAAACGTTAGAAACAACAAGCACGATTTCACCGTCAGTGATAATACCGTTTTTCTGTGCGTCAATAAGAGCCTGCAGATTTGTGCCGCCGCCTGAAACGAGAACGGCAATTCTTGCCTTGTCAGCCATAGCAGTCCTCCGTCAGCAGATAACGATTTTTCTTTCAGCGTCTTCGATGATTTCACCGATGATGTATGCGTCTTCGCCTGAAGCCTGAAGTGAAGCAAGAGCTTTGTCAGCGTCTTCTTTGGCAACAACGATGCTCATACCAACGCCCATGTTGTATGTGTTGAACATATCTCTTTCAGGAACGTTGCCTGTTTTTGCAATAAGGTCAAAGATAGGAAGAATTCTGATACTTGCTCTGTCAACCTTTGCGCAGAATCCGTCAGGAATACTTCTCGGAATATTTTCATAGAAGCCGCCGCCTGTGATGTGAGAAATTGACTTAACGGTAACTTCTTCCATAAGCTTAAGAACGGGTTTAACATAAATCTTTGTGGGAGTGAGAAGAGTTTCACCGATGCTCTTACCACCAAGCTCTTCAACAGGAGTTTTGAGGTCAGCGTTTTCAACGTCAAAAACTTTTCTTACAAGTGAAAAGCCGTTTGAGTGAACACCTGAAGAGGGGAGAGCGATAATAACATCACCGGCTTTGATTGTTTTGTTGTTTACAACCTTGTCTTTATCAACAACACCAACGCTGAAACCTGCAAGGTCATATTCGTCAACAGGGTAGAAGCCGGGCATTTCTGCAGTTTCACCGCCGATAAGAGCTGCGCCTGACTGAACACAGCCTTCTGCAACACCTGCAACTATCTGAGCGATTTTTTCAGGATAGTTTTTGCCGCAGGCAATATAGTCAAGGAAGAAAAGGGGCTTAGCGCCGCAGCAGATAATATCGTTAACGCACCTCGCAACGCAGTCGATGCCGACTGTGTCATGCTTGTCCATAAGAAAAGCCATTTTAAGCTTTGTGCCGACACCGTCTGTACCGCTTACAAGAACGGGTTTGCTGATGCCTGTAAGGTCAAGCTCAAAAAGACCACCGAAACCGCCGATGTCTGACATTGAACCTGCTGTCATTGTTCTTGCGATATGCTGTTTCATAAGCTCAACAGCTTTGTAACCGGCAGTGATATCAACACCGGCCTGTTTGTAACTTTCACTAAAACTACTGTTCATGATATATCTCCTTTATTTATTATACTTTTCTTCAATTTTAGCGTTCTTTTCAAGTACGGTCTGAGCAGCCTTAGCTCTTGCTTCGTCAAGCTTCTGAGCTAACTCATCGTCACTTGCTGCGAGAATTTCAACGCAAAGCAAAGCAGCGTTTGCAGCGCCGTCAATAGCAACAGTTGCCACGGGAATACCTGCGGGCATCTGAACTGTTGAGAGAAGAGCGTCAAGACCGTCAAGTGTAGATGATTTAACGGGAATACCCACAACCGGAAGAGTTGTGTTAGCGGCAATAGCTCCTGCAAGGTGAGCAGCCTTACCGGCGGCGGCAATAATTGCGCCGAAGCCGTTCTTTCTTGCGTTAGCAGAGAAATCTTTTGCCTGTTCAGGTGTTCTGTGTGCTGAGAATACATGAACCTCATAGGGAACACCGTATTCATCAAGAGTTGTCATTGCTTTTTCAACAACAGGTAAATCGCTGTCGCTTCCCATAACAATACCGATTTTTTTCATTTGTGGTTACCTCCGATATGATTTTTTAGAGTGTAAAAATAAAAATGGACAGTCCTGTTTTATAAAAGAACAGACTGCCCAGACGGTCGGCTAAATTCAGTTTTTGCTCCCCTGCGGTTACCCGCTGATCCGTCAGTCACAAAAACACTCCATTATCTTCGAAATTATACCATTTAAATGTATGTTTTGTCAATCATAAATGGTAGTTTCTTTCCTTGTTTTTCGCTGATTTTTCAAAAGATTTTGCGGTTGTTTTATATCAATTTAACCAATAGCTTTTTTTCTGCATATAAACCCCTGCTTCGCTTTAAATAAAAGGTTGACACTTGTCGGTTAAAGTGGTAAAATACTATGGTATATTTCATAAAGGAGTAGTATGAAAAATGGAAAATGTATTTGATACCCTTGTAGAAAGAGGTCTTATCGCTCAGACTACAGATGCCGATAAAATCCGTGAAATGCTCGCAACAGAAAATGTTAAGTTTTATATCGGCTTTGACCCCACAGCTGACAGCCTTCATGTCGGTCACTTTGTGTCAGTTATGGTTATGGCTCACATGCAGCGTGCCGGCCATACACCTATCGCTCTTTTCGGTGGCGGAACAGGTATGATCGGTGACCCCTCAGGCAAAACAGATATGAGAAAAATGCTCACCAGAGAAACTATTGAATATAATATCGGTTGCTTCCGTGAGCAGATGTCTAACCTTATTGATTTTTCAGAGGGTAAGGCTATTATGGTTAATAACGCTGACTGGCTTATGGACCTTAACTACATCAACTTCCTTCGTGAGGTCGGCGTTCATTTCTCAGTTAACAGAATGTTAGCTGCCGAATGTTACAAACAGCGCCTTGAAAGAGGTCTTTCATTCTTCGAGCTTAACTATATGCTTATGCAGAGTTATGACTTCCTCGTTCTTAACCGTAAATATGGCTGTAAGCTTGAGCTTGGCGGTGACGACCAGTGGAGCAACATCCTCGGTGGTGTTGAACTTTGCAGAAGAAGTGACAGTAAAGATGTTTACGGTCTTACTTTCCAGCTTCTTCTCACTTCAGAGGGCAAGAAGATGGGCAAAACCGAAAAAGGCGCAGTATGGCTTGACCCCAAAAAGACAACTCCCTACGAGTTTTATCAGTATTGGAGAAATATTGCTGACGCTGATGTTGTTACTTGTATGAAAATGCTCACATTCATTCCTATGAATGAAGTTAATGAATACGCTAAGCTTGAGGGCAGCGAAATCAACAAGGCTAAAGAAGTTCTCGCTTATGAGGTAACAAAGCTTGTTCACGGTGAGGAAGAGGCTCAGAAAGCTCAGGCTGCTGCAAAAGCACTTTTCTCAAACGGAGCAAACTCAGAGCATATGCCCACCACAGCTCTCAGCGATGAAGATTTTGCTGACGGTGAAATCGGCATCATCGATATCCTTGTTAAAACAGGTATCGCTAAGTCAAGAGGCGAAGCAAGAAGACTTGTTGAGCAGGGCGGTGTTTCTGTTGATGATGCAAAGGTAACTTCAATTGATTTCAGACTTTCAAAAGAATCTCTTGCAGCAAACGCATCAATTGTTAAAAAAGGTAAGAAAGTATTCCACAAAATCACACTTTAAAAATTAACCCGGAAGATGTCAGAATCTTCCGGGATTTTTTTTGCTTTATAAAACCCTCGTAGGGTCTGCCATCGGCAGTCTGTTTCAAAAAGTAAGGGTGGGTCTCTGTGCCCACCCGAAAAAAGTTGCTGAAACGAGTCCTTTTTTTGGGTTGCCGGGATCGTCAACCCTTACGGAATGTTACCGTCAGCTGACTATATTTCTTCGGCTCCCTCTGACGAGGGAGGCAAGAAAATTTCGCAAAAATTCAGGTGATATTATAATGGTCAATTCCCACATTGACCCTGAACCGTCAAGTAGGGGAGTGTTTTAATAAAAAGAAAAACCATCGTCAAAGACGATGGTTTTTTGGAGCGGATGACGGGGCTCGAACCCGCTACCTCCACCTTGGCAAGGTGGCGCTCTACCAGATGAGCTACGTCCGCATATTGGTGCCTCCGATCGGAATCGAACCAATGACACGGGGATTTTCAGTCCCCTGCTCTACCAACTG
>JAZRME010000165.1:0-8052 GCA_045647325.1 Acutalibacteraceae bacterium
TTTTCAAGCATATAACCGTATGGTGTACCCCACGGAGTATTGAGGTAACGCGCGAATGTAGGCGGTAAAGCAATCTCAATTTCTTCAATATAAGGTTTGATTGAAATATTAAGAGCTTTTTCGCAAGTTTCAATCATATCCTCAGCTACTTTAGTTTTAAACTTTTTATAATCCTGAGGTTTTATATCTTTCATTACATCACCAAAGGTCATAGTTGTCAGGAAAAGCTGACTTGTGCCTTCAGGAGTGCAATCGGGAATAATTTCGTTAAGGCAGTTGATAATGCAATAACCGCTAAAAAAGTTCTGAGCAGCATCATACTGTTTATCTGAATCTGAATCAGGTGCAATAAATACAGAATAGTCTGTGATGCCGAGCTCCTCTTTAGTTTTATTCATACCAAGATAAACTGTAGTCAAAGCGCAGGCAATCTTTCTTGAAGAAAGCATCTTAAGCTGTTTCTGAGGAATATCTTTTGTTTCAAAAAGGTCAGCCCATACAGTGTTTGGTGATGAGTTACAGATAAAGCACTTGCCGTAAACTGTTTTTTCTCCGTTGATTACAACCCCGGCAGGTTTTCCGTCTTTCATAATTACTTTTGTAACTTCTGAATTATACCAGATTTCGCCGCCGTTTCTGCGGATAACTTCATCAATTGAAAGACTCATCTGATGGCTGCGGAGTTTAGGAATACCTGTTCCGTTCTGAACATAGCTGTGAAGAACAGCCATATAATATAAAAAGTCAAACTGAGAAGCAGGAGAACCCATATAGCACCAATAGGTATTAAAAATATCCTGAGCTTTTTTGGGCATACCGAGAGCGTCAAGACTCTCTTTCATAGTGTGAGAAATCATTCTCATAAGATCGGGAACATCTTTAAGAGAACCGGGAATCTTTTTAGGATTATCAAGACATTCAAAAGCCTCAAACATTCTTGTTGACAAATCAAAAGCTGACATACAGCTGTCATAAGAGCCGGGAACAAGTTCCTCAAGCTTTTTGGCAAAATTGTGAAAACCGACAGGCATACTGGCATCAACGCTTACAAGAACACCGTCTTCGTTAACAAAAGCATCTTTATCCCCTTCTTTGGCGGGAACAACAAGACGGAAAGTAGAATCATGAGTGCACCATTCAATATTGGCATCAAAGCGATTAAACATATCTTCAATCTGACCTGATTTATCAGGAGCGCCTACACCTGCAAGTTCATGAAGTGACGGTTCAAACTCAAATCTGCCTCTTACAAATGAAGATGCAGAACCGCCGGGAATATTGTGTCTTTCAAGCAGAAGTGTTGAAAGACCCTCTCTGGCGCAGGTAGCTGCAGCAGCAAGACCGCCGTTACCGGCACCGATAACAATTACATCATATTGTTTCATATTTATCCTCCGTTTCAAAAAGAGTAACATATTTATTTTATCAGTTTAAAACTTCAATGTCAATAAATGCTTTATATGATTTCAGCTTTTTATATGAATGTTTAAACAAAAAACCGACACAGAAAAACTGTATCGGTCAAAAATCGTGTATTTTATTTACCAGTTGACATTTTAAGAACTGTGAGAGCATCTTTAGAGTCAACCTTGCCGTCGTTAGTAACATCACCGGCTCTTTTCTGAAGGGCTGAAAAAACTCTCTTGCCTACAGAATATTCAAGAATGTTAAGAGCATCAATTGAATTTACTTTTTCATCAAGGTTTACATCACCTTTTAAGCACTTACCTTCTTCATAAGAAGGAACGCCATAGAAAAGGATTCTTGTTTTTCCGCTGTAAATCTGTTCACCTGAACTCTTATAATACTTTACATAACTTACAGAGTTGCTGTAGTTACCTTCTGCAGTATAGATGTATGTGTCATCAACCTTACATACGATACCGACATGATCTGCTGCAGAGTCAGAGTCATTCTGAACATAAATAATATCACCGGGCTGAGCTTCTCTTGAGCTGAATGAATATTTCTTTTCGCCGAAGTTACATGAAGTTCCGCCTGCAATCGCATTTTTTTTGACAATCGTGGTAGGAATACCGGCCATATTTGCACACCAGCTTACAAACATAGCGCACCATGATGTCTGATTGCCGAACCATTTGCCGTATTCAGTGTAGTTACCACTGCCTGAAGAACCACCGCTGAGATCGCTGCTGCCGCTGCCTTCGTGATAACCAATCTGAGAAAGAGCAACGTTGACAATATCGGTTGCCTGATCACCTGTAAGCTTAACATCAGCAAGTTTTTTATAATAAGTACCGTTTTTGTATGAATTTGAAACAGTATAATTAGGTGTTACTGCAAAAGCACTCATTGTAAGAGTGACAAACACAAGTATAACTGAAATTATAATTTTAATATTTTTTTTCATAAAAACTCCTTTACCTCTTCAAAAAACTTTTGACTGTTTTTGTTGCGATTGAAAAAAGATTTTTTATATCATTACGGTAAAACACCGCGTTTAACAAAATTATGCTTACAGCACAGATTGCAGCAATAATTGCCGCATAAGCAAAAAATGAAAAATAAGAATCAACTGTTTCAGGAAGAATTAAATCTGATGCAACAACTGTTATTCCGCAAGCGGCGGCATTAACCGCAAGTCTTGAGATAAAAGTTATCATCTTTTCTTCAAGAAGATTCTTATAAAGATATCTGACAAATTCCAGTGTCCTGATACCCATAGCTATTGCCGTTGCAGCAGCAACACCGGTTATTCCGAAAGGAATGACAAGAATTATTGACAAAACAACGTTGATCCCTGCCTCAAAATAAGCGCCTTTTTTGGTCTGACGGTAATGACCGGCAGCCAGAGTAACGTTATTATAAGGTTTACGCAGACAATAAAGAGCCTCAGCAAGTGTTAAAACATAGCCGAACACCGGTCTTATATAGTCGGCATCAGTTACACCGTGAGTATAAACTGACATAAAGGGAACAATCAGAACCGCTGCACAAGTAAAAATAAATGTGTTGAGCATAAATGAAAACTGCTCATACATTCTGAAATTGTATTTGAAAAGGGATTTTTCACCTTTTGCTATCATGTTGCCAAAAGCTGCTTCAACTGAAAGATGAAGAATGTTTGCAAGTTTTTCGATTCCGTAAACTACTGAATAATAAACGGAGTAAACCGACACCTCTGCAATTGAAAAAGCCTGAGTAATTTTAGAAAACACCGTGAGCACAACAACATCGGTATTCTGATGAAGGAAGAATGCCATGTGGTGACCAAGACCGTCCCAACGCTGACTCAATGCGCTTTTGTCGGGATCAGCTTTCCGGTCAAGAGCATATTTCTTTCTGACATAAAGATTGAGCATAATCGGTCTCAACGCATAAACAAGTGATGAAACCAGCTTCATAATATGAAGTGATGCCCCTGCTCCTGCGCAGACAAAAACAACAATCGCATTTAAAGCAACCGTAACTGCACCGGACATTTCTGTTACATACCGTCTCTGATCAGCCTGAAGCAAAACCTGACTTGTGATGCCGAAATAGTACTGACTTATAGTGCTCAATGCAATTATCAGCACAAGGGTGAAGGTTGATACCCAACCGTATCCCCCATCAGCAACAAAGGGAAACACACAGGCAAGAGCGCCGGAATATATAACAAAGATAAGACATATCTTTCTGAAAAAGCCTTCGGTGGCAACCATTATGCCACTTACGGCTGAAAGATTTTTTTCTGATAAGGGCTTGTAAAGAGCCGCCCTTATGACACCTGCAACGCCTGACTCAAGTAAGGTTATATAGCCTAAAAACTGAGCTATAGACTGCATAAGACCGTTGGCGTCAGAGCCATAGGTGCCTATAATAATTCTCGGAACAATGAAACCGCAGATAATTGACACAACCTGCGAAAAAGATGAGCCGAGAAGATTTGTTATAGCTTTTTTGCCTCGCAAACCGTCACTTCCAAACTTAATGATTTTCGGTTATGGTTACGCACAACGGGGTGTATTATAACACACTTTGTAACCTTTTGCAACCATTTGTAACAATTTTTGTAACTTTTTTGATTTTTTTGCTCTTTTGCTAATAAAAAACGGACCAATTCTTTTGATTTTTATATATCTGAACCTAAAAAAACGGCTCACAAAGCAAAACTCTGTGAACCGTTAAGTCTTATTTAACTTAATTAAAAACAAATTTTGTAACAATTTCATATATGACGGGAATAAGTAACCCGGGAAGCAGATTGCCCACCCTGAACTTTTTGCCGAAAGCAAGATTTACACCGATAGCAAAAATCATAGCTGAGCCCACAAGAGTCAGATCTGAAATAAGACTGTCGCTCAGATACGGAGAGATAATCCCTGCAAAAAAAGTGATTGCGCCCTGATAAAGACCGAGAGGAATTGCCGAAAAAACTGCACCTATTCCCATAGTTGAGGCAAAAATAAGAATTATAGGAAAATCCAACGCAGCTTTAACAAAGAGTGTATTGTGATCCCCTGTTAGTCCGTCCTGCAAAGAGCCGACAATAGCCATAGCGCCGACACAGATAACAAGAGTTGAATTAACAAAGGCATCAACAAATTTGTTATCATTTTTGGCTCTGACTTTATCTCTGAGCCATTCACCCAGCTTTTCGAGTTTAGCTTCAATATTAAGAGCTTCACCGATAACAGCACCGATTATCAGAGACAAAACAAGAAGCATGGTGCCCTGAGTAGAAATCGAGCCGTTCTGAATAACAAGCATTTCTTTCAGAACACCTGAAACACCGATAAACATTGTAGAAATGCCGAGAACAGCCATTATAGTTGATTGGAAGCGTTCTTTGATGCCCCCTTTGATAAGAACACCGATAAAACCTGCAGCCACCACCGCTGCTACATTCACAATAGTTCCTAAACCTGTCATTCTTTGATAACTCCTGATTTCACGGGCTGACACAAATAAACCTGGTCATACCTCTTTTTAAGCTGTTCAACAGTTTTTTCTGCCTTTTCTTTTTCGGTGAAAATACCAAAAACAGTAGGTCCGCTGCCACTCATACAAGCGCACATCGCATCATTTTCATACATTACGGCCTTGATAGACACTCGCTGCGGCACCTCAATAAGCTGCTCAAAAACATTACCGGTCTTGGCGCACATAGTTTCAAAATCACCGTTAGCAGCAGCAAAAAGCATTGAACCTGTATCAAGATGGCGGACACCGTGTTTATCAAACTCTGAATAAGCTGCCCCTGTAGCAACACCGATGTCAGGCTTTGCAAGAACAATGAAACAATCCTTAAAATCAGGAAGATGTGATAAAACTTCACCTATATTCTGGGCAAGACGCGTACCGCCCGTAAGACAGAAAGGCACATCAGCACCGACTCTTACACCTATTGAGCAAAGCTCTCTTTCACTAAGGTTTGTCTGATAAATATCGTTAAGGGCAGCAATAACTCCTGCACCGTCAGCGCTTCCTCCTGCAAGCCCTGCAGCAAACGGGATTTTCTTCTCAATATGAATTTTTACGTTTCTGTCATCAATACCTGTATAGTTATAAAAAGCAACTGCTGCTTTATATGCAATATTTGTTTCATCACAGGGGATTGCAGGTTCATTGCTTGAAAGTTCAATTCCTCCTCCGGATGTTTTTTCAACACTGATGCGATCAAAAAGATTAACAGACTGCATCACCATAAAAAGACTGTGATATCCATTGGGTAATGTTGCGATGATATCAAGCATGAGATTGATTTTTGCTGCAGCTTTGTATGTAACTTTCATAAAATTGCTCCTTATAATGGTTCCCTTGTGTAAAGGGAGCTGGATTTTTGCATAGCAAAAAGACTGAGGGATTGTCTCTTTCGGACAGGCGCACAATGGGCACCATTACGTTCATCATCCGAAGTATTCTTTTCCTAATTCGAACTCTTTACCGTTTATGGTTACTTTGTAACTTTCATCCATATTATGCACATAACCATAGAATCTGGACAATTCATCACCCTTAAATATTACGAAATCTGTTCCTTTGTTATCTGCCACAATATCGGATTCATTGTAATAAACCAAAATACTTACATAATAATCGCTTGTATTTTTTATTTTATATACCGATGCAAAACAGTTTTTCTGCAACTGGTATCTTGAATATTTAATACTTGAAACTTTCCAACCACTTTCTGATTTTCTCACAAATTGAGGGGCATCGTGAACATCACTTAACAATAAGCATGAATCTTCACCGTCAACAGTTGTTTTTATCTGAAAATCTTCATACTCTTTATTAGCATAAGCAATAGCTTCTTTAGGCGTTTCAAATGTCAAAATGATATTTTCGGTGGGGAAGAATGTCATAACTATGAACACAATCAGTCCACCAATCAAAATTAAAACTGGGGCAATGCGTCCCGGTTTACGTTTTAAAAACTTGAGTAAAGAAATAACAGCAACCACAAAAATAATAGCAACAGCTGCTGCGATTATATAACGAATCATAAATGCTCCCCTTTTCAAACTCCGTTGTGTACAAAAAATCCATTTATGTCACGGACGCGCAATGTGCGCCCCTACGTTTATTCTATGGCTTTCAGCTTCTTTTTGCAATAATTTATCTGCTTTGCAAACTCTTCTTCCTGAGCCAAATCTCGGTGCTTATCCAAAAGTTCAATCACTTTGCTATATTTGCGCATACGAATAAAAATCATACAACGATTAAAGACAACATCTTTATCATCGGGACAAAGCTCATATGCTTTGTTGGATTCTTTCAATGCTTCCTCATACTGTTCAACTGCAAAATAACAGGCAGACAGGCTGATATGAGGCTCAATATCATTCGTTGCATTTAAAGCAACAGCCTTTTGATAATACTCAATGGCCTTTTCAAAGTCGCCTTGCTTTTCATAATACACGCCAAGGTAGAAATATGCGTCAGGGTCAGTATCATCAACCTCTAAAGCTTTGTTAAAATAGTGTAATGCGTTTTCAAAATCATTTTGTGCAAGAAACACACGCCCAAGGTTGAAATAGGAACGGACAAAGCCACTGTTTTCTGTTATCAGTTTTTCAAAAACAGCTTTTGCTTCTTCGTATTTCTTGAGGTTTATGCAGCAACAGCCGATATAATTTTCAACCGAAGCATCTTTGTCTTCAACAGATTCAAGAACCTTCAGGGCTTCTTCGTATTTGCCGTTAAAATACAATTCATCGGCAATATTGAATTTATTACCCATCACATACCCCTCCTTATCCACCGCTGATGCGGTTCCTTCGGATATTTTACCACTATTTTCACAAATTTGCAAATCTTTAGCGCTTGTTTATTTTAACATTTTTTCTTTAACAAAACACTTGAAAACTGCACTTATATAATGTATAATATATTGCGTATGTTTGTGTGCAAATGCACTAATCAGGAGGTATAACAGAAATGGCTGAAAATGAAAGCAACTTTTTCATTGGTATGGAACACGATGTGATGGACTTCTGGGAGAAGAACGATTGCTTCGGAAAACTCCGTGAACAGAACAAAGGTAATCAGATGTTCCGTTTTCTTGACGGTCCTATCACCGCTAACAACCCTATGGGTATTCACCACGCATGGGGCAGAAGCTTAAAAGATATTTTTATCAGATACAAAGGCTTACAGGGTTTTGACTGCCGTTATCAAAACGGTTTTGACTCTCAGGGTCTCTGGGTTGAAGTTGAAGTTGAAAAAGAACTCGGCTTCAAAACAAAGAAAGATATCGAAAACTACGGTATGGACAAATTCACCCGTAAATGCGTTGAGAGAGTCAAACACTTCTCAGGCATTATCACCGAGCAGTCAAAGCGTCTCGGTCAGTGGATGGATTGGGAAAACTCATACTACACCAACACAGACACCAACATCCAGGGTATCTGGCATTTCCTTAAGAAATGTAACGATAACGGCTGGATCAAAAAAGAATACAAACCCATGCCCTGGTGCCCACGTTGCGGCACATCTCTTTCAGAGCATGAAATGACAGGTTCATACAAGCTTATGACTCATGACTCTGTTTTCTTCAAGCTTCCTATTGTTGAAACAGGCGCTAAGATTCTTGTATGGACAACC
>JAZRME010000166.1:0-2963 GCA_045647325.1 Acutalibacteraceae bacterium
TCGGCAAGGAAAAGGCGGAAATTTGCCACGCAAAAATCTTGAAACGTCTTCTTCCACAAAGCCATTGACCATAAAAGAATAAAAAGTATTCATATCTTCATCAAGGCCGATTGATGAATGTGTATAATAGCAAGTGGCAAAAAAACCTGCAACCCGTGAGCCGAAATCATGCAAACGGGTAAGAAGAATATAAACTTTTCTTGTTTTCTGTTCCATATTTTCTCCACATCAGATACTTATTTTAACCGCATATAATAATACCATTGATAATTAAAAAGTCAAGAAAATTTCTGAAAAATAAATATCAAAGGCTAAGGACGGTTATGCTCACAGCGGCAACTATCATACCCACAATTGTAGAAACATGAGGTTTTTCTTTAAAAAATATAAAAGAATATATTGCTGAGAGCAGCAAAACTCCGCCATTTTCAACAGTATATAACACAGCGGTGTTAACCATAGGTATAACAAGAACAAGAATATTTATTGCCAGAGCAGCGCTTACAAGACACAAAGCAAGAGGCAAAACAGATTTTTTTGACATTCTGAATGCTTTGAGTGTATCCTTCTTTTCTTTTAATGCCAGCTGAATAAAAGCGATAACGCCCATTATTCCGTAAGTGAGAATAATCATCTCGTTTTTTTGATTAACATTATAATCTGATTGCATTTTAAGAAAAGTTCCGTACATACCGTTACAAACAAAAAGTAAAGCGCAGAATATGTAATAAGATTTCGGAGTTCCCTTAAGCTTGATTTCTTTATAATTCATAAGAATGAACGAAACAAGCATAAGACCTATAGCCAGATACTGATACCAATTAAGTTCATCACCGAGAATTATAGTTGTGTAAAGCAACGGAACAAGAATTCCGCCAAAAAGAAGCGAAACATTCATAAAAGCGTATGAGCCTTTTGAACCTGCCTTGATAAGTGAGGTGTTATAGCCAAAAAGAGCAACGGCATTAAGCACACCAAACAAAAGAGTCATCGCAGAGACTTCAAATTTGAACCCGATCCAACCCCAGGTAAACAAAGCAATTATAACACTTTCAAGCACACAGAATACAGGCGATGCATTTTCAGCCTTTCCGGGGTATTTATTGGTGTAAAGAGTGCAAAAAAGAGTCTGAAAGCTGTATAAAACAACGATTAAAGCAATTAAAAGTACTGATGTCATAAAACTTCCTCTGATTTATTTTATTAATAAAAAGATTTTTTCAAGAATTGATCTGATAAAACTGATAATCAACGCTATAAGATCTGTTCCCTGCTGAGGTTCAACAACGGGAGTTTCGATAACTTCGTCCTCAACGATTTCTTCGTCCTCGGGGGTCTGGTCGATGAGGTCGAGATATTCGATGTATGCTTCATTTAAAGCGAGCTCTTCTGCTGATTCTGACTGGTTAATATCAGCAAGGAGCATACCTGCTTTTTCAAGGAGAGCAACGTCAAATGAATCAATCACACCGTCATGGTTACAGTCAGCTGCTTCATAAAATGCAGGGCTGACATCGTCTTTTGAAAGAAGTCCATTAGCAAGGCAGGAAACGATGATTGAATCCGTGCCGTCATACCAGCCGTCACCGTTGACATCGCCGAAAACTACGGCTGTGAATTCTTCAACAACAACTTCACCGTCGGTGAGTTCAATAACCGTGCCTGTGCCGATAACAGCGCTGTCACAAACGAATGAATATCCGTCGGTTTCAACAGTAACATAATCATCAATTGATGTTGCACCGGCATCAAAGCCTGAGATTGTGTTGGTTTCAAAGTTTATGTTTGCGATGCTGTTGCTTGCAATCATAAATGCAGGAACAACTTTTGTCTGCTCAACAAGGTCACAATAAGAGCATTTATAATGCATTTCACCGTCGGCTGATGAGGTGGGCTTTGACACAACTATCCAGGACATATCGTGGTCAACAGGGTCGGTGATTTTTTCAAGATATGCATATTTACACACTGTGCAGTAATGAACAATACTTCCCGCACTCTGACAAGTGGGATTTGAAACGATAGTTTTATAGCTATGTTCAAGCAAAGGCAATTCGGTTGTTGAAACTGTCTGACCGCAATCATCACAGATAACCTTGTCATATCCCGTTTCAACGCAAGTCGGATCTTTATGATCTTTATGAGTATCAAAATGGTCACAGATAGGCTCATCAAGACGGATTGTTACGGGGATTTCGCCTGAGTTACTTGCATTATAAAACTTAACACCAAGATAATATACAGTTCCCGATTTAAAGGTGTATGTTATTGAGAAATTTGAGTCATTATAATCATCGTTATATGCAAGCTGGTTTTTATCTGCATCAAAGATATATCCGTATGTATCTTTGCTACTTGACGAATAAAATGTATATACTCCTGAATTTGCGGGAATAAATTTAATATATACAGTTTCATTCACTTTGACTTTGAAGTTTTGTGTGAAGCCAATCAGGATATCTGAAATAGCTATTTCGCAATTATCACAAATACCATCATAATTTTTATCAGTGTGAGGAAGTTCTGTTCTCACATCGCCACATACATTACAATCGGGGTCGCAATTATCATCATACTTATGACCTGCTTCCGGATTGATATAACCGCAGATGTTGCACTCGTTGTCACAAAAATTGCTGTAAATATGCTCATGGTCATCATCGGGAATAATTTCAAAATTAAATCCCATTTCATTCGCATAAGCTTCAGCTGTGGAGCCGGCGTAGCCGACGATGGTTGTGTCTTCGCTTACACAATCAGTACCAAAAACACATTCGGGGTTATATACTGTCAGCTTTTCCATTTTCTGGCAACCGGTAAATGCGTTATTGCCAACAGACTGAACACTGATTGGTAGAGTAACGCTACCAAGATTTGTGCAACCACTGAAAGAATAAGAACCAACACTTTGAACACTCCTTCCGATTGTTACGCTTGTGAGGCTGGTGCAAGACCTGAACGCA
>JAZRME010000167.1:0-1212 GCA_045647325.1 Acutalibacteraceae bacterium
GAGCGATAACCACCACTCTGACATCAGGGTAACACTCAAAAGCTTTTTCAAGAGCTCCAGGGTCCATATTCCATGTGTCATACTCAGTGTCAATAAAAACAGGCTCCGCTTTTTCATAAAGAACAGGATTAACTGTTGCAGCAAAAGTCATATCTGAACAAAAGACCTTTTCGCCCTGTTTAACTCCTGCAAGTTTTACGGCAAGATGCAACGCAGATGTTCCTGATGAAAGACCAACTGCATATTTACAACCGATTTTTTCACAAATGAGTCTTTCAGACTCTGAAATGTTTTCACCGATTGTTGACATCCAGTTAGTATCATACGCTTTTTGCATATATCTAAGTTCATCGCCATGCATTGTCGGAGAGGATAACCATATTTTTTTGTCAAATCTGTTCATAATACCAAAACCTCCGTTTATCCTCAATTTTTAATTGCTTTTTAAAAATTAAAATAAAACCCCTATTCTTTAAAAGAATACCATATTTTTGAGAGTAAATCAATATTTTGGGTTATTGTTTTTCTATTTTTGAAACAACTTTTTTAAAATAAAGCAGGTATATATCACCGAACTTGCGCAAATTACCGATTGATGTTATAATTTAATCCACAGCTTATAAAATCAGGAGTAATTTATGAAAAAAGAAACTTCTTTAGTGTTTACAGGCGACATAGGTTTTGATCGCTATATGCTTGGAAAATGGGATGACGAAAATCTGCTTTCGGATGAAATTCTTGAATTTCTGAATTCGGCAGATCATGTTGTTGCCAACGTTGAAGGCCCTATTGCCGAAGCAGAGACCAACACAACCAAAGACGGTGTTCAGCAACTGCTTCACACAATTGACCCCGCAGCAGTTAAGGTGCTCAATAAAATGAACGCTGATATCTGGAATATCTGTAACAATCATATTATGGATGCCGGTCCTGCCGGAATTGATAGCACACTTAAAATAGCCAGAGAAAACAACGCCCTGACCATAGGTGCAGGTATGAACATTGACGAAGCAAGAAAGCCGGTTATTCTTAACGAAGCCGGTGGAATCGGTATGTTCGGGGTGGGTTATCAGAGAGCTTGTCGCAAAGCTGACACGGACAAACCCGGTTGTTTCAGTTGGAGTGACCTTGATGAAATTGAAAAATTGATTAAAGATATCAAAAAAACTTGTCGTTGGTGCGTTGTTGTTGCTCACGCAGGTGAAGAATTCA
>JAZRME010000168.1:0-8793 GCA_045647325.1 Acutalibacteraceae bacterium
CCTCTCAGGGTTCGAATCCCTTGTAGGGAATGGATATAAAAATAAAAGAACAGGCAACACCGAGGTGCTTCCTGTTCTTTTGGCGCGCTGCAAGGGATTCGAACCCCTGACCTTTTGGTTCGTAGCCAAACACTCTATCCAACTGAGCTAGCAGCGCACGTCTCTCGACTACCGAAGTATAATATCACAATAAATATGAAATGTCAACTGTTTTTTTGACTTTTATTTAAAAATCTCCCGAAAATGTTTTTCGGGAGATTTCACTTAATTTTTATCCGGTTCTAATTTACTGATTATTGTTTTATAAAGGTGGATGAAAAAGCTTACAGCCACAATTACTGACATAATCTCGGCGATGGGGAATGCCCACCATACATTGTCAAGCACACCTGTTTTTGCAAGAAGGTACGCTGCCGGGATAAGCACAACAAGCTGACGGGCGATAGAAACAAACATTGAAAAAAGTCCCTTGCCGAATGCCTGAAAAACAGAAATAATAACAATAGAAAATCCTGCAGCGAGAAAACTGTAGCTGATTGTTCTCAATGCTACAACGCCAAGTCTTGTCATCTCTTCATTTGCGTTAAAAATAGAAAGCAATGCTTCGGGAATAAGCTGCATCAGGCTGAAGCCGATAATCATAAATGTGCAGGCGAAGCAAAGAGATGTTTTGATGGCGGTGATAACTCTCTTTTTGTTTTTTGCGCCGTAGTTGTAAGCGATAATCGGAATAACACCGTTATTAAGACCGAACACCGGCATAAAGATAAAGCTCTGAAGCTTGAAATACACGCCAAAAACAGCAGCGGCAGTTTCGGTGAACGCAATAACAATTTTGTTGATTGAAAAAGTCATAACAGAGCCGATAGCCATCATAATAATTGACGGAATACCTATTGAATAAATCTTGCCGATGATTTTAAAATCAGGCCTGAAGCCTGAGGCTGAAAGTTTTATATCGGGGTTTTTCTTCTGATTAAGTATAATTGCAACAATTCCGGCAATTATCTGACCGATTACTGTTGCTGTTGCAGCGCCCTTGGCTCCCATAGCAGGTAAACCGAGGTAACCAAAAATGAAAATGGGGTCAAGAATAATGTTTGCAACAGCACCGATTGTCTGAGTGATCATTGTGTAAAAGGTTCTGCCTGTTGACTGCATCAGGCGTTCAAAAATAATCTGAATAAAAATGCCGAATGAATAGCAGCAGCAAACTCTCAGGTAATCAACACCTTGTGAAATGATTGCAGGGTTATCGGTCTGGGCTTTGAAAAATATTTCTGTTCCGAAAAGACCGAAAACGAGAAAAATCAAAAAGCTGAAAATTGCAAGCAGAACACCGTTTGAAGCAATAGCGTTTGCTCGTTTATAGTTTTTTTCACCAAGGCTTTTTGAGAGCAGGGCGTTAACACCAACGGCTGTACCTGTTGCAAAACCGATCATAAGATTCTGCGCCGGGAAGGCGAGGGAAACAGCTGTCAGCGCATCTTCACTAACTCGTGACACAAACATACTGTCAACAACATTATAAAGCGCCTGAACAAGCATTGAGCCCATCATAGGTAACGACATTGTTGTAACAAGCTTGGGTATAGGCATATAGCCCATTTTATTTTCTTTTTCCAAATTATCACATCCTTAAAAAGTCAATGCACACACAAAAAGTGTGCACATTGGGTTAAGCCATTAAAAGGGCTACAATAGTTGAATACATTTTTACGGGGTCACGCAAAAATTTTTCTTTAACATAATCTGCCTGAGGTGAGTCAGCGACATAAAGAGTTACGCTCATAAGCTGGTCATCATTATCCATAATAGAGATGGTAACATCATATCCGTCACCGTGAGGGGTGATTTCAATTTTGTTTTCACTCTCTCTTCTGAGCTTCGCTTTCATCTCAATAGCGGTGTTAAGGGCAATTTCTCTGACCGAATAGGGCAGGTCGTGCTCTAACTGAGCTGTGTTTGCCTTGCCTAAATCAGTGGGAAAAAGAATCTCATCATCATCCTGATATTCTATACGGATATTGCCTGTTTTAACAACTTCGGCAAGAGCCTCGTTTGTTTCAAAGTAGTTTGCAAGGCCTTCGCCTGTGAGAATATCATTAAGCTGATTCTTAGAGATTCCGTTGTCAATCTTGCAGACGATGTAGCACACAAGCAATTTGATTTCACTTTTTGAGCGAAGTCCTCCGGGTCTTATACCTTGAGTGAATGCATCATAAAGCTCCATATTATCTCCTGCCTTTAATTGGTTTATTCAATAGGAATTTCAACAGGTTTTCTGTTCTGGAAAAGAGTAACGCTGTCAAAACCGCAACGTTTGGCGATATCCATACCTGTTTCGATACCTGCGCCGAGATGTTCAGCGTAGTGAGCGTCAGAGCCGACAGTTATCATTTTGCCTCCGAGCTCCTTAAATCTTTTAACAACATCTTCATCAGGCATTGTTCTGCCGATTTTTTGGCGAAGACCTGAAGTGTTGATTTCAAGAGCTCTGTCTTTTTCAACAAGAAGTTTGAGAGCTTCGTCAATTTTGCTCTGATATTTTGTCATATCAACGGGAATACCATGCTCACCGACGATGTAGCGAAGTGGATAGGTGATGTGAGCCATTGTGTCAAACTTGCCCCAATCAGCGAGGATGCAAAGCTCATCAAAATATTCACTGAGAAGCTTGTCGATATCATATTTTGAATAATCGAGATACCAGAAATCTTCTTCACCGCGAAGGTTGTGAACAGAGCCGATAACAAAGTCATACTCACGCTCGTTGATGATTTCTTCAGCTGTGGCAGCGTCGTATGCAGGCTGACCTAATTCAATACCTGCGCAGACAACAAGTTTGCCGCTGAAAGCTGAACGGGCTTTTGTAACGTCAAAAAATGACTGAACAGCAGTTTTGTCAAAGTTTTTTTCACGATAAAAATCGACCTCAATATGATCTGTGAAAGCGATTGCTCGTAAACCTTTTTCACAAGCATTTTCACACATATACATTGTGGAATGATTGCCGTCAAAAGAATTGTCAGTGTGAGTGTGCATATCAATTATATTTTTGTATTTCATTGAATTGCCTTCTTTCGTAAGGATGGTAAAAATATCTACACTATATAATAACTCAAAACAAACAAATTTTCAACATAATATATTGTATTTATGAATGAAATTTGAAAAAAGTAAAATACTAATAAAAAAGAACAGGAGATGAATAAAATGATTGACAAATTATCGTTGATTCTTGTTGTGATCGGTGCATTGAATTGGGGTAGCATAGGGCTTTTTCAATTTGATCTTGTTGCCTGGATTTTTGGCGGTCAGGATGCACTTGTCAGCAGAATTATATATACACTTGTTGCTCTTGCCGGTGTATGGTGTATTTCGCTTCTCTTCCGTGAGCGTGAACAGGTAGAGCTTGGGATGGAAAACACAGCGGGATAAAACAAAGGAGGCACGAAGCCTCCTTTTTATCTGCCTGTTTTCTTTAAAATTTCCGGGTCGGTGGTGTCAGCGACATAGCCGATTTCTTTCCACAATCTGTCAGCCTTTGCTCTCCATTTATAAAATTCATAAGGGCTGTCAGGATACGCATCATAATGGCTGCCGATTTTTATGCTGTTGATAAGACCTTTTGCTATTTTGCCTATAGTTGACGGGGCAAGGTCTTTTTTGCCGATGCCTGTAAGCACACCTTTGATGATGTCGATTATATCCTGAGTGCCTATTTCAAGCCCGGTGTTTACATTACCGAGAATATTCTGGCTGAAAATCACATCGTTTTTAAACATAAATTCAGCTTCGTCAAAGCTCGGTGAAATGATGCCCATAAGCAACGGTCTCATTGAGTCAAAATCTTTGCCCTGAGCTTTCATATATCTTTTGTTGATGCTCCACATATTATTTCTTGAAAGCTCCTTGCCCTCTTTAAGAAGCGATGAAATAACATCAACAGCGATTTCACCCTGAACAAGTGACGATGTGCAGCCTTCACCGCAGGTGGGCTTTGTCAGAAAAGCAGCATCACCCATAGCGATAAAACCGTCATCGACAAAAGAGTAAAGAGATCTGTGATAAGGTGTCATACCTTTTTCAACTTTTTCAACTGTATATTCGGGGAACTCTACATTTTTTAAAAATTGTGAATTGAAAACTTCTTCTGCAACATCATAGCCATAAAATGCACCGATGCCAAGAATTGCTCCGTTGGGGTTGCCTGACGGGGCAGACCATGATTTATACTGCAAAAAGAATCCGTCAAGTGAACGGGGGTCAAGCTTTTTGTCAAGATATTCAACATAATAGAGCACAACATAGAGAATGTCTCTCTGGGTAAGTTTTATGTTGTCAACCACCGAGGTGTCGGGCAGCTTCGTTCTGGCAACTGAAGGAATACCTGAGCAATCGGCAACAAGCTTTGCGTTGATTTCTTTTTCGCTGTCAGCTGTTTTGTATCTGCCGCCGATAACTTTGCCGTCTGAGTCAAAAACAAGGTCTGTGAATGTTGCGCCGTAAATGATTTCAGCCCCTGCGGCTTTGGCTCTGTCAGCCATAAACATAATATATTCATGTTTGTGAAGTCCGATTGTTTCAGGTCCGCCTGAACTTGCTTTAGGATGATTTCCGTAAGGGGAACGCATAGGTGAATCTGCAAAGGAGAAAGCTCTTATCGGGTTTTCAGTGTCGGGGATGATCAGATCAAACTGCTCCATTTCGGGTCGTGACATATGAAAAACATCATAAGAGCGGGAAACATTATCAGGCTCTTCTTTTTCGATGACCATAACTTTATAGCCCTGACTTGCCATTTTTTCAGCAAACCAACAGCCTGTTGTGGATGCGCCTACAATCAGAATATCATACATACAAACACCTTCTTAAATCATTATATTTATATTTTAACATTAAAGCTGTTTATTTGCAATAAATTTTAATTTTCTGTTAAACTGTTGCAGTTTTGTTGACAATAAAAAATGATTGATATATAATTTTATGGTAATAAAAATCAATTTAAAGGGGTCGGATTTAATGAAGAACTTGCCTCCGCTTAAATTTAAAAACGGTAAATTTAAAATAATGGTTGTTGGTGATCTGCATGAGTCTTATGATGCCAAAGGCTCTGAAAATCAGGTTAAATCAGCTGATATGACAAAGCTTCTTGTCAGAGCTGTAGGTGAGCTTAAACCCGATCTTGTGGTTTTTGCCGGTGACAACGCTCAGGCAGACGATGAAGCCAAAATGCGCGCAGTTATAAGCAAAATAACATATCCTGTTTCAGCGCATGATATTCCTCTTGCGATTGTTTTCGGAAATCACGACAGAGAATGCAACGTTCCACTTGAAAGGCAGCTTGAACTTTATGCCCAGGAATATGAAAACTTTTATACTTACGATGCCGTACCGGAACTGACCGGCTGCGGAAACTGTAATGTTCTTGTTAAAGATTCAAAAGGTGAAAAGGATATTCTTAATCTCTGGTTTGCGGACAGCAACAACCTTGCTGAAGATCAGGAGGTTTCTTATTACGATTGGGTTCACGAGGACCAGATTCAGTGGTATAAAAACACAGCCGAAAAAATCAAGGCCGACAATGGCGGTAAGACTATTCCTGCTCTTTGGTTTATGCATATTCCTGTTTGCGAAGAATATAAGCTTTTGAGAAAAGCGAAGTTTTATGAGTTGCCTGATTCGGTCAAAGGTCATGGCGATTGGTCAAAAAACAATTATGTTCTTGCTCAGGGTGTTGAGGGTTATCTCGGTGAAGGTCCGTGCTGCCCTTGTGTCAACAGCGGAGTTTTTGACGCATGGAAAGAGACAGGTGATGTTATTGGCGCTTTCTTCGGCCATGACCATATGAATGACTTCGTAGGGTATTATGACGGCATTCTTCTTGCTCAATGTAAAACTGCAGGCTTCAAACCATATACTGACGGCTGCCGTGCAGGCGTACGCTTGATTACTATTGATGAAGACAATATTGAAGATGTCAAGACACGAATGTATTACTTTAAACAATTTGGCCTTAAGAGTGAAAGTCTTGGCCCCGTTCAGCGCACATTCACTGACCGTCAGGTTATGAAAATCAAAGCAATTTCATGGATTGCGGGCGGCATTGCCGCAACAGTTACGGCAAGCAGACTTTCAAAGAAGCTCAAAAAATAAGCAAAGTAAAAGGCAGACCTTTTCGGTCTGCCTTAATTATTTTTATTATAAATCTTTTGTAAGGTCTTTAAGATAAGCCTTGAAGTCTTCAGCAAGTTCAGGATGTCTGAGAGCTACTTCGCAGTTAGCTTTCATAATGCCGAGCTTGTTGCCCATATCATAACGGATACCGTCAAAGTCCTGAGCGATAAGACCCTTTTCTTTTGCAAGACGTGTAAGTGTATCGGTGAAATAAAGCTCTGTTCCTTCGGGTGTGTTAGCAAGATCCTCTTCAAGGTAATCGAAAACATCTGCAGGAACAACAACACGGCCGAGGATTGAGTAGCAGGACATAATCTGCTCTTCTGTGGGCTTCTCAATGATGTTATGAACATTCATAAGATTGCCTTCAAGGTCTGTTACGTCAAGTGAGCAATATTTTGAAACATCCTTACGGGGAACTTCTTTAACACCGACAACGCCTTTGCCGTATTTGTCGTATGTATCAACAAGCTGTTTTGTAACAGGGTAGCCTTCGTAGTTCATGATAACATCGTCACCATAAAGAATTGCGAAGGGTTCATCACCGATAAAGGGCTTTGCTTTAAGGATGGCGTGACCGAGACCCTTTGTTTCTTTCTGACGGATGAAGAAAACATTTGCAATATCTGCTGTTTCTTTAACTACATCGTAAATGTCCTTCTTTGAAGGATTTTTTGAGAGCTGATCTTCAAGCTCATAGCTGTGGTCAAAATGGTCTTCAATAACACCCTTGCCACGGTTGGTGATGATAAGAATGTCTTCGATACCTGCTGCAGCTGCTTCTTCAACAATGTACTGAATTGCGGGTTTGTCAACGATGTTGAGCATTTCCTTAGGAACAGATTTTGAAGCAGGGAGAACTCTTGTGCCAAGACCTGCTGCAGGGATAACCGCTTTTTTGATTTTCATAATATATACCTCCAAGTTTTATAAACTATGATCAGTTAAATAATCCGGCAACAGCTGTGCCTATACTGATTAAAATTGAAACAAGATACCGGTTTGCAAAATAGACCGCTGCGAATATAATCGGCGCCACACCGCCTTTGGTTATAATCATTGAGCGTCTGAGCTGAGTGTCATCTGTAGTCTGATCTATGACGGCAATATCCTCTTTCATCTTTTTTCTGACAAGCTTGTCAGCCACCAGCGCAGCAATGGTATTGGGGATTGCTGCCGTTATAAGAATATAGACAAACATATTGCGCATCATTGTTGTGTAAAGAGTCATAAACTCCTCATCAGCTATCAGCTCTTCGCTGACTTCAGCAGGGTCCTGAGTGAGCATCGGCTCCATAACAGTATATACCTCTTGCATCTGAATATCAATCTTTTCAAGAAAAGAATATGAAAAAAGATTGATAGAAACAACAAGAGCCAGGAACAATGCACCGAATTTATACAGCTTTCTGTAAAAAAACCATGCAGGTGCAAAGATAAATGCGCCCCAGTTCCATGAAAGCTTTTTGCCTTTTCTGAATCTCTTTATATATCTGTGAGCGCCTGACTGAAGATAATAACCTGCGTCGTTGACGCTGACACCGTCAATATCTTCGTCTTTGTGTTTGAGCTGATCTCTGAGAAAGGCTGATTCAAGATTCTGAGCCTCCATAGTTAATTGCTCAAGTGAGGTTATCTGACGGATTAAACTGTCGG
Organism: Acutalibacteraceae bacterium; assembly: GCA_045647325.1. Classification (GTDB taxonomy): domain Bacteria; phylum Bacillota; class Clostridia; order Oscillospirales; family Acutalibacteraceae; genus CAG-488. The sequence continues at coordinate 7,837 of JAZRME010000168.1, forward strand.
GTTGCTGCTGCTCTTCTTTTTCAACAGCCTCAACCGGCTCATCGGGTTGCTCTTTTGTCCATACAAAACCGTCATTGTGTAGGGCGGAATTGACACATCTGGCGTTTTCTACCCAACAAGAACGGTGCTGAGGTGTTCCGCAAACAGGGCAGACAACGATATCGTCACCGTCTTTGATAGGCTGTGAACAGCCCCGGCATATTTCGTTTTTGTAATTCATTTTACAGTCTCCAGGTAAAAATGTAATTCTAAATCATATTATATCACAAAATTTGTAAATATTATAGACAAATTTTGAATTTTTTTCAATCATTGTTTTAAAAGTTTCTTTACTTTATTAAAATTTTCTTGTATAATTTAATATTATAAACCATCAGTGAGGTCAGGTATATGTTACAGTTTGAAGAGTTAAGACTTAAATTATTAGGTTATGAAGATAAACTTAAAGAGCTTAAAGAGGCTCTCGGTCTCGAAGAGATGAAAGCCGAGCAGGAAAAGCTTGAGGCTCTCACCGCTGAAGAGAATTTCTGGGGCGATTTGTCAAATTCTCAGAAAGTGCTTCAGAGAATAGCTACACTTAAAAACAAAATCAAAGCTTATGAAGATCTGGCTGATTCTTATGAAGACGGTCTTACAATGATTGAGCTTTCAAATGAAGAAGAAGACGAAAGCATGGTTGAAGAGTGCGCTGCAAGTGTTGATGCTTTTATTGAAGAACTTGATAAGCAGACTCTCAGCACCCTTCTCTCAGGTGAATATGATGCTAAAAATGCAATTCTTACCTTCCACGCCGGTGCAGGCGGAACCGAGGCTCAGGATTGGGCAGAGATGCTCGTCAGAATGTATTCTCATTGGGGCGAAAAGCATGGCTTCAAGGTGAGTATGCTTGACTTCCTTGACGGCGATGAAGCAGGTCTCAAATCTGCTACACTTCTTATTGCTGGTGAAAATGCTTAT